>JBEIQK010000096.1:0-12886 GCA_040376505.1 Alphaproteobacteria bacterium
GGGCGCGCCGACAGGGGGCTCGCCTCCACCCAGCCCCAAAGGGCCCGCAGGCGCTCGTCGGTGGGGCGCAGGGGCACGCCAAAGCCCATCATCCGGCCGCCCGAACGCTCCTTCCAGGCGAGCAGGGCCCCCTCCAGGCCCAGGGCCTCCTCCCGATCGGCGACAAAACAGAGGGCCTCGGCGCAGCCCCGGCCCACCCCAGGGCCCATCAGGCGGCTCGAGTTGAGCAGTTGGGCGCCGACGTAGCCGGCCACCGGCTCACCGGCGCTGGCGAGCAGGCGACTGAGCTTGAGCGGCCAGACCCGGGCGTCGGGGCTGGTGGTGGCGAGGGCGCAGAGGCGCAGGGCCTCGCGGTCGAGGGGGTCGGCGAAGGTGAGGCCGAGCGCCCGCCCCCACAGCTCGCCGAGGTCGGTGACCGTGGGGTAGAGCTCCTCACAGACGCTCCGGCCGAGAAAACGGTTGTCGTCGGCCTGGATCAGGCCCACGCGGGTCTCGATCTTCATCGGTCCTCCACATAAACATAGTCGGGCAGGCGGCCCGGGTGCTGCAGGACGGCGCCGGGCCGCTGGCACAGCGCCTCGGCGAGGGTGGCGGGCAGGCGGGCCCACAGGGCGATGATCTGCAGCCGGGCTGCATCCTGGATGCCCAGCCCGAGGAGCAGCCAGGCGGCGGCGGCCTCGGGGCGGAGCAAGGGGCGGGCGGGCAGGGCGCCGGCGGGGCCAAACCAGCGCAGGGTCGCGGCGGAGAGCCGCTCCTGGCTGGCCTCGACCTCGTCATTGGGGGCCGGCTCGATCGCCGCCGCCGGCGGGCCGCTCCGCCCGGCCATCCAGTCGCCCACCGCGGTGAAGAGGGCCTGCTCGGCCTCTCCCCACTGCCCCAGCCCCACCGCCGCGATGGCGGGGAGCATGGCGTCGCTGGCCCCGGCGAGGCGGGCGAGGCCAGCGGCGTGGGTGGGGCAGCGGCCGATGTGCAGGGCCGAGAGCAGCGACAGGGCCCAGGAGAAGGCCTCGGCCTCGTCGGGGGTGGGCAGCTCGCCGGTGAGGCAGAGCCAGACCTGGGCGTGAAAGGGCACCTGGCCGGCCAGATCGAGGCCGACCGAGAGGCCAAAGATGCGCGGCAGGGGGCTGGGCTGGATCACCGCGGCGGTGAGCTGGCTCGCGAAGGGGAGCGCGTCAAAGAGTCCGGCGTGGCGCATCTCAGCCTCCCGCGCCCTGCGACTGACGCCGCAGGCTGGAGACCCGGTCGGCCACCACCGGCGAGGGCACCGTGGGGTCGATCTGCACATCCACCACAAAGGGCCCAGTGGCGGCCATCGCCTCGACGAGGGCGTCCTCCAGCGCACCTTCGCTGTGCACCGCCCGCCCGGCGGCCCCCTGGCTACGCGCGAAGGCGACGAAGTCGGTGCGCGGCATCTGGGTCTCCACCGGGGCCATGCCGAGCGCCGTCATGCCATGCTCGTTGAGGCCGAGTTGGGCGTCGTTGAGCACCACCCAGACCACCAGCGCCCGGTACTGCACGGCGGCGTTGATCTCATTGTTCATCAACATCGCCCCATCGCCCACCACCGCCACCACCTTGCGGCGCCCACCGAGGGCGGCCCCCAGGGCCCCGGTGGTGACATGGCCCATCGAGCCCCAGGCCGGGCTGGTGCGGTAGCGGCCGGGCGTGGCGAAGCGCAGCAGGGCGTTGCACCAGGTGAAGGAGGTACCGGCCTCGGCGAGCAGCAAAGCGTCGCTGCCCTCCACCACCTGGGCCTGCAGGGCGGCCATCAGGAAGGCGGGCCGCACGCCCTCGTCGGGGCGGGGGTGGAGCGTGGGCGGCGGCGCGGCGGGCAGCAAGGGCGGCGGGGCCCGGCGGGCGAACCAGCCGGTCTCCAGGGCCCGGGCCTCCAGGGCCGCGAAGAAGGTCTGGGCATCCGACACGACCCCCAGGCAGGCGACCCCGGGGAAGGCGGCGCCGAAGGCCCGGGGATCGCGGTCGACGTGCAGGAGGCCCTCGCTGGGCAGCAGCTCGGGGGAGAGGAAGGTGGTGACCTCGCCCAGTCGACTGCCCACCACGAGGCTGTGGCGGGGGCGGCGCCGGGCGAGGTGCTGGCGGGCCGCGGGGCTCCCACCGGCGCCGGTGACGCCGACGAAGAGGGGGTGCGCCTCGGGGAAGATGCCCTTGCCGCGGGGTGAACAGAGGACCGGCAGGCGGGCAGCCTCGACGAAGCGCCGGATCACCGCCGACGCCCCTTGGGCCCCGCTGCCCAGCCAGACGAGGGCGTCGGGATCGCGCAGGGCGTCGAGGCAGGCGTCGAGGGTCTCGGCGCTGGGGGCGGCGCGCCGGAGCTCCGACCGGGGCGGCAGGGGCAGGGGCCCCGGCAGGATGCGGGTCTGCAGCCCCATCGGCAAGGCGAGGTGGGCGACCCAGCCCTCGGGGCGCGCCCAGCCCCGGGCGAGGCGCTGCACAAAGGCGGCGAGCTCCTCGGGGGACTCGACCAGGGCGGCGTCATCGAAGAGGCAGCCCGGACGGTACAGCTCCGAGGGCAGGTTGTGGGGCCCGGTCTCCTGCACGGCGCCGCGGCCGCGCTGGTGGGCGGGGGTGGCCCCGGAGATCAGCAGCAGGCGCGCCCCATCGAGGCGGGCGGCGAAGAGGGGGTTCAGGATGTTGATGAGGCCGGGGCCGGTGGTGACCACCGCCAGGGTGGGTCGGCCGCTGATCAGGCTGGCCTCGATGGCCGCGAAGCCCGCGCCGGCCTCATGGCGGAGGTGGAAGAACTCAATCGCCGTGGCGGCGAGGCCGGCGGCGAAGGGGGCGATGCCGCCGCCCAGCAGGCCGAAGGCCTGGCGCACCCCGAGGGCAACCAGGGCTTCGGAGAGGGCGCGGCCGCAGCTCCAGGCGGCAGGCTCGGCCCAGGCGGCGCCGGCGCGCCCCCAGCCAACAACGTCGGTATCTTGTGTGGTCATGGCAGCTCCAAAAAAACAATCAAGCGAGGAGGGTGTCGAGGGCGGCGAAGAGGCGGGCGTGGTCGGCGGGCGTGCCGACGCTGATGCGCAGGGCGAAGGGGTCGCCCCAGGGCGTGAGGTCGCGCACCGCCACGCTGGCGGCGGCGAGCCCCGCACAGAGGGGGGCGCTCGGGGTCGGGCGGCGCAGGTAGACAAAGTTGGCGGCGCTGGGGGCGGGCTCCAGCCCCCGTTGGCGCAGCCCCTGGACGAGGTGGGCGCGGCAGCGCAGGTTCTCGGCGGTGACCCGGGCGACATGGGCGCCGCCGTCGTCGAGGGCGGCCAGGGCGCCGACGAGGGCCGGGCCGCTGAGCGGGTAGGGCGCTGGCTTGCCGATCAGCCGCTGGCGCAGCCCCTCATCGAGCATCGCGTAGCCCACCCGCAGGCCGGCGAGGCCGTGGGCCTTGGAGAAGGTGCGCAGGGCGATCACCGGCAGGCCCTGGCGCACCAGGGCGGCGCCGTCGGGCACCGGCGCGCCCTCGGCGAGGGCGTAGTCGCGGTAGGCCTCATCGAGGAGCAGCACCACGCCCTTGGGGAGTCCGTCCAGCAGCGTCTGGAGGTCGGCCACCGAGAAGGGGGCGCCGGTGGGGTTGTTGGGGGTGGCGAGGTAGACGAGGCGGGTGTCGTCTTCAAGGGCGCCGAGGAGCGACTGGGGGTCAATGGCCGGGCCCTCCATCGGGGCGCGCAGCAGGCGGCCGCCGGCGGACTGGATCGACTGGGCGGCCGACACAAAGCTGCGCGCCGGCACCACGGCGCTGCCGCCGCCGCGCAGCAACGCACGGACGAGGCGATCGATCAGCAGGGTGCTGCCGGCGCCCAGGCAGATCTGTTCAGGCGCGAGGCCGGCCTGGGCGGCGAGGGCGGCCACCAGGGGGCTCGCTTCGCGATCGGGGTAGCGGTGGGCGCTGACCATGGCCGAGAGCAGGGCGCCGCGCACGGCCAGGGCGCAGCCGAGCGGGCTCTCGTTGGCGTCCAGGCGCAGGGGGGCGGCCTCGGCGGGGAGGTGGGGCAAAGCAAACAAGGGAGGGGTCATCGGCGCTCCGGGGTGGGCGCCGGCTGAGGCAAACGGGGGGCCATTCCCAACAGGGAGTGCTGCGGGGGGGAAGCGGCTGGCCACCCTCCTCGACGGGGGGTGAATACCGCTTTGTGAGGGGGGGTACCCTCATCGACGGGGGGTGAATACCGGTTCGTGAGGGGGGGTACCCTCGTCGGTGAGGGGTGAATACCGCTTTGTGAGGGGGGGTACCCCGCTTCGGCGGGATTCGATGTCCCGGCGGCCTCAGCAGCCCACGATGACGATGCGGCGGCCCTCCAGCTCGACGGGGCGCTGATAGAGGCGCTCCGACCAGGGGCGCGTGCTGCGTAGGTCGAAGATCACCAGCCAGCCTTCGGTGAGGCCGGCGGTGTCCATATAGCCGGAGAGCTGCTCGATGCCGTCGGACTCGGTCTCCTCGTCGCGTCGCAGCTTCAGCTCGATCGCGTGGCGCTCGCCCTTCCAGGTCACCAGCAGGTCGAGGGCGCCGCGGCCGAGGCCATACGCGCGGTCGATCTGTCCGCCGCCGTTGATCACGCGCTGAAGGAAGGCCATGAGCATGAGGTGGGGGCCGGACTCGCGGTAGGCGAAGCCTTGGGCGGCGAGGTGGCCGTCCTTGCGCCAGAAGGTTTGGAAGGCGGCGAGGAGGGCGGCCATGTCGAGGCCGCCGTCGGGGCGGAGATACCAGGGGCGCGGCAGGTTCAGCGTCTCCTGAATCGGCCAATTGAGGGCGCGGGGGATCACCTCCCGGTAGATCGGGTTGGCGATCTGCAGGGATCCGTCGCGGCGCACCAGCAGGCCGAGACCGAGCAGGTACTCCACGTCATCGTGCAGGGTGTTGAAGTCGAGCGGGTTGCCGGCCAGCATGGGATCGAGCACCCGGCGGACACGGTCTTCGTGCAGGCGCGCCACCAGCGAGTCGATGTGCGAGCGCCGCTCGCGGATGATCGTCTCCTTGGCGGCCTCGACATGCGACACCGTGACGGGGGCGCTGCGGTCGCGCAGGTCGGTGCGCACGATCTGATCGGCCAGGGCGTTGGTCAGCCAGGGGTGTCCGCAGCCCAACTCGGCGATGCGAGAGACCGCCTCGGGCGTGAACGGTTGCCCGGTCGCCGCGGTGTGCAGGCCCAGCAGCTCACCCACCTCGGCCGCTGTAAAAGGCGCCAGGGTCGCCGCCTCGGCGGTGATGTTGAAGGGCGAGGTCGTTCCCAGCCAGGACAAGGTGCGACCGTCTTCCTGCCGCAGACCGTAATCCCGCACCTGCCGCTGGCCGATCAGCGCCACGCTGGCTGGAAAGGGCACATCGGACCGGTCGATGTAGCCCTGGCGGAGCTGCGTGAGGAAGGAGACCATCGCTGGACCCACGAGGCCGTCGGCCTCATCGAAGAAGAGCACCAGCGGCGAGGGCGCCTTGGCGCAGACCCGCTGCAGATACCGCAGGAAGGCCGAGGCCGGATCGCGGAGCAGCGCCTCGATGTCCTCGGCCGTCGGGAGCGCCACGCCCGCCAGCACCGGCTGCAGCGACCGGTCCAGGGCGCCGAGCACGGTCCGCAGCGCAGTACCGGGATCGGGCTGCTCATTGGCGCCCTGGATGTCGACCCAGGCCGCACGCAGGGCTCCGCTGCCGTTGTAGTGGCGCACCATCCACCGCGCCGCTGTGGTCTTCCCCACCTGCCGCCCGGCGTGCAGCGTGAAGTAGCGGTGGTCTTCCACCAGTTCCATCACCCGGCTCAGCCGACGCTCCGGCGGCAGGGTGTAGTGCTCCCCGACCACGTTGGGGCCAGCGATGTTGAAGCAGGGGCGCATCGATTCCTCGCGCGAACCCCTAACCAGCCTCCGGTTCGCGGGGCCGCGTGGTTCCGTCATCCTCCCTTCAACGGAACCGGGCGCAGTCGGGTCACCAGGACCGTCCATGCGGGGCGGCCGGTCGGACGGTGATGGCGCCTCCGCTAGCCGTTCTGGCCTCACAACGGGAGGCGGCCGCCGATGTGCTCGGCGATCTGCGGCAGAGCCCCGTGTGCAGGATTGACCTGATGCAAGCCCCGGGCAGCATGAGCAAACAGCGCCTCGCCCTCTGTGAGCAGTCCCTCGCCGGCCAGACCGCCCCCGCGCGAGCCCTGGCCACGCTGCGCGCCCACCTGTGGCGCGCGTCCCTGGCCGCCTGGGGTCCGCCCCCCGAGGGTCCAGCCCCTCCGACGCCAGCCTGCTCAGCGCGCTCATTGCCCGCGATCCGCGCGCAATCGACGCCATCTACGAGCGGCACAGCGGCGCCCTCCTCGGCTGGGCCCTGCGCTACCTGCCCACCCTCGACGCCGAAGAGGCGGTGCTCGACACCTTCCTGGTGCTGGTAAAAAAGCCCGAGACGATTGACCCCACCAGGCCGCTGCGAGCATTTCTGTACACCGTGCTGCGCGGCAAGACCTTCGACCGCCTGCGCGCCGCCCGTCGCCAGCCCCAGACCGAGCCCTGGACCGACGAGCACGAGGACGCCGCCGGTGACGCCGCCCGCTGGCGCCGGCTGGACCTCGCCGACCTCGCCCGGGCCGCCGCCACCCTGGACCCGGTAAACCAGGAGCTACTCTGCCTGCTGATGGACGAGCGCTCCTCCCCCGAGATCGCCGCCGTCCTCGGCATCTCCCCCGAGGCCGTCCGCCAGCGCAAGCGCACCCTCCAACAGCGCCTGCAGGCCGCCCTGCAAACGGGGGCCGCATGAGCGTGGCCCTGCGACAGGCCATCGCGCAGGCCAGCCTCGCCACCCTCGACGCCGGTGCCGTGGTTCCCCGGCCGGCCCTGCGGCGAGAACACCTGCGGCGACTGAAAGAGGCCCTCCTGGCCGGGCCCCCCGGGCGGGCGGAGACAGCGGAGGGGTCCGCCAAGGAGCCCTCCCGCCAGACAGAGCGCACCGCCGGGCCTCAGCGGGCCTCCACCGAATCACCCTCCACACCACCCGAAGCACCCCCGTCCAAACAGAGGGGCCAGGGCTGGGCCGACCGCAGCCGCCGGTAGCGACTGTAAACGATCTCTCCCTCTCGCCAGAAGACCGCCCCCTCCAAAAACAGGGGCCAGTCAACAGGCGCCAGGGCCTCCCCCAGCAAATGCGCCGCCGTGGCGGCCAGCACAGAGTCATGGGTGACAAAGACATGCACCCCCACCTGCCCGCCGGCCACCTCCAGCAGGTGCTGCACCAAAAAGCGCGCCGCCTCGGCCGGCCGGGCCATCCCCGGCAGCGCCTCGCCCCCCGCGATCAGCCGCATCATCACGCCCTCATGGCCCAACGCCTCCCAGTTGGACCAGGCCCGCGCCCCATCCACCACAAAGACCCCCGGATCGCCCAGCAGCCGATCGGTCACCACCGTCACCGCGGCGCCGGCCCCCGCCGCCAGGGCCTCGGCGGTCTGTACACAGCGCAACACCGGGCTGCTGTGCAGGCCCCGCAGATGCGCGCCCAGCGCCGCGCCCAAATCCCCCGCCGACTGGCGCCCCGAGTCGGTGATCGGCACGGAATTTCCCGCCTCACCGGCAGGCAGGGCCTCGCGCGCCGCATGGCGCAGAAGCAGCGCCAGCGGCTGGTCGAAGGGGGCCGCCCCGAGCAGCGCCACCGTGGAAGCAAGCAGGCCCCCCGCCGCCGCGCTCACGCCGCCACCGCGATCAGCAGGGTGGGCAGGGCCGGCAGGGCGCGCTGCTCGACAAGGCAGAGTCCGGCCCCCTCCAAGAGCCGGGCGAAGTCGGCGACCGACCGCTCCCGGCCGCCGGTGACCATCAGCAGGTGCAGATCACAGAGGCCGCCGGCGAGGCTCCCTTCGGGAATCACCATCTCCAACAAACAGAGCCGCCCGCCCGGCTTTAGCGCGGCACGGGCCTGGGCGAGGATAGCCCAGGCGCGATCGTCGCTCCAGTCGTGCAGCACCCGCGACAGGATCACCAGGTCGGCCGCCATCTCCCAGGGCGCGAAGAGGTCACCCGCCACAAAATGGACATTGGCAAGGCCGGCAGGCGCCAGCTCCACCACCTCGGGGCGCTCCAAAACGGTGACCTGGGCCGCGGGGTGTGCCCGGGCGATCTGTTCGGCCAGCACACCCAAGCCGCCGCCGGCGTCGACGATGCGCTCGTCGCCGCGCAGGGACAGCGCCGGCACCACGGCGACGTAGTCGTGGCGCGCGTAGCTGCGGAGCATGATGTGATGACCCTTCACGCGGGCCGGATCACCGGCCACGAGGCCGAAGACATCCGGCGCCCTCCAGTCGCCGCCCTGTCGCAGGGCCGCGGGCAGGGCCCGCCACAGGTCGGTGAACGGACCGGCATACTCGAGGGCGGCGGCGGCGAGGGTCATTGGGTGATCGACGCGCAGGAATTCCCCCCGCGGCAGCAGCGACCAGACCCCCTGGGCGCAGGTCGCGACCCCCAACTCACCGAGGGCGCGCAGGAGGCGGTGGGCGCCGTCCTCGGTCAGTCCCCGCTGGGCGGCCACCGCGGCGGCCGTGGCGGGGAGGGCCTCGGGCAGGCCAAGCTGCACCGCGGCGGCGAGGGTCTGGGTGCGCCAGAAGCCGACCATGTCGCCCGACAGGGCCGCCAGGGCCGAGCGGCGGGGGGCGCGTAGCTCTGCCCGCAGCGCGCCTTGTTCGTCGATGATGAGCAGGGCGCCGTCCTCGCGCTCCACCCGGGCCTGCCCATTGTAGAAGGGCTCTACCGACACAAAGCGGGCCGGATAGATCGGCCGACCCTCCCGGTCGATGTGCATCCAGCCGTCTTCGTCGCGGGCCCGGGCGTAGCCCTTGTGAAAGACATCCAGGTCGACAAACCAGCGCGCGTGAAGCAGGGCGCCGTCGCGGTCGATGTGGGTGGACAGCCCGTCATCGGCCTGCACCACGGCGACCCCGTCGCGGTAGTCGCCGACATAGCCCCAGCGCGCCGCGTAGGCCGCGACACCGTCGGGCCGGATGTGGTGGTAGCGACCGTCCCTGGCCCGCACCGCGCAGCGCCCCTGCTGAACATTGCCGCACCAGCCGTGGCGCTGGGGGTAGGCGTCGGCGCCGGCGGGATCGATGTGGTGCCAGCCCTCGGGCGACACGACCGCGGCGAGCCCCTCATAGTAGCCAAAGGTGCGCACAAAGCGCCGGCCATAGGCCGCGAGGCCGTCGGGCCCGACGTGAAAGGCCTCGGCACCCTGTCGAACGGGCGCCAGCCCGGGGGCGTGGAATTTCAGCACCTCATCGAAGCGCGCGGCGTAGGCGGGCTGGCCGTCGGCGTCGACATGGTGGGTGCCGCAGGGCGAGACGGTGAGCGCCGCGCTCATGGGGCGCCCCCAGCGGGCTTGCGCATATTGCACCCGACACAGAGCGGGCGACGGGTGTAGGTCGACACCAGATCGCGGTAGGCCTCCCCGTTCCAGATGTCGAAGAAGCCCTGGTCATGCAGGTTCCCGAATTCCCCCAGGGTGCGCCGCTGGGCGTCGGGGGCGCAGCAGGGGTCGAAGCGGCCGCGGGCGCTCACCCAGGCCTCCTGGCCCAGGAAGGGGCAGGGGCCGCCCGGGGCGAGGTCCTCGGTCGCCTGGGGGTCGAGCAGAAAGAGGTTCTCCAGCAGGATGGGCTGGCCGGTGGGCAGCAGGCGCTCGGCGGCGGCGGCCTGGGCGGCGACGACGGCCTCGTTCCAGCGCGCGATGGCGGCGGGGCTGCGGCGCATCGACTGTTCACGGATCTCGCCAAAGTGAGCCCAGAGGTGGTGGCCCTTGAGGCGGTCGACACCGAGCGACTGGGCGAGGCGCACCATGTCGGCCAGCTCGCCCACGTTCCGCTCCAGGAAGGTGAGCTGAAAGGTGACCCGACAGCGGTTGCCCCCGGCGGCGGCGTGGGCGTCGCGAACGGCGACGAAGGCGCGGACATTGTCCACCACCCGGCTCCAGTCGCTGCCGAGCATGATGGCCTCGTGGGTGGCCCGGGTGGCGCCATTCCAGGAGATCTTGACATCCGAGGTGACCGGCACGATCTTCTCGGCCCAAGCGGCCGCCCCCTTCCCGGGAAAGGTGCCATTGGTGGTGAGGTTGAGCTTGACGCCGTAGCGGTGACACAGATCGAGGATCTTGTCGAACTCCGTGTAGAGCAGCGGCTCGCCCATGGTGGAGGGGATGATCTCCCGCAGGCCGCGCGGCGCGGCCTCGGCGACGACGCGCTCGATCATCTCGAAGGGCATGCGCCGGTGCGGTGTCTTCTCGGCCTCCCGTTTGGCCCGCAGGGGGCTGTGCGGCGAGTGCTCTTCGCACATGACACAGGCGAGGTTGCAGGTGTCGGGGTTTGTGTCGAAGGTGATGCGCCAGGGGCTGGGGGCGTGGGTGACCCGGGCGCTGCGGCTGCGCTGGAGCACGCCTTCGTAGAGCGCCTCGATCTGCCGAACGTGATCGGCGATGGCCGGGATGTCGCCGCCCTCGCTGTACAGATAGCCGCGGGCCCCCAGGCGGGCCGCCAGGGCCGGATCGTCGACGAAGCGCTGCAGCTGCGCGGTCAGGGCCTCCACCGAGCGGTGGGCGAAGAGCAGCCCGTTGACCTCGTGGTGGACATACTCGGCCATCCCGCCGGCGTCGGCGGTGATCACCGGCACCCGCGCCTGCTGGGCCTCGTGAATCACCAGCGGCGAGTTCTCCACCCAGACCGAGGGCACCACGATGGCGTCGCAGCGATTGAACACATCGGCGACGATCTCGGTGTTGCGGTACTCGGGCAGCCACTCCACCCGCTCGGCGAGGCCGGGGGGCAGGGTGGCGGCGATGCGCTGCAGGGCGGCGGTGTCCTGGCCCCGCGGGCGGCCCCAGATGCGCAGGCGGGCCGCGCCGCGCAGGGCGCCGAAGGCGCGGATCAGATCGTGGATGCCCTTGGCTGGGATGTGGGTGCCGATGTAGCCAAAGGTGAACGGTTCGCCAGCGGCGCGCTGACGACCGACGAGGCGGCTGCGGTCGAAGCCATAGTCGAGGTAGGTGAGCGTGCGGGCCGGCAGGCCGAATTCATCGCGAAAGCGATCGTGCAGGTAGCGGGCTGGCGCGATGAAGAGGTCGACCAGCCCGGCCATCTCGCGGATATGCTTCATGCGGCGGCCCACCCAGTCGGTCCAGTAGGCCCGGTCGGCCGCCGCCTCGTCCGGCGCGCCGCTGAAGTAGCGGGCGTAGCAGCGGTCGGCGCACTTGCCGTCTTCCTGCCCGTCGCAGGCGGCCCACAGGGTGGCTGGGTCTTCGGGGAACATCTGCATGAACTGGCCGCGGGGGCACATCAGCCAGTAGTCGTGCAGGGTGAAGACGATTGGGATCTGCCGCTGGCGGGCCTGCTCCAGCAGAGAGGTGGAGAGGTGATTGAGGTGGCCCACATGAACAATGTCGGGCGCCTCGCGCTCGAGGACCTCGGCGAAGCGTTGATCGATGCCCTCGGCGCGGTAGCGGTCTTTGAGGCGCGGGTTGTTGACCACATACACGCGGACGCGCGGATCGTCGGCGTCAGCCTCGCTGCGCAGGTGGAAGTCCGGCGCGAAGGCATCCTCCTCGCGGGTGAAGACGACGACCTCGTGCCGGTCGGCGAGGCCTTGGCACAGCGTCTGGCTGTAGACCTCGGAGCCGGCGTTGTACCGCATGGGGTAGCCGTGAATGACCTTGAGGATCTTCATGGGGGGTCTCCGGCGCCAAAGGCGCGAATCAGGTGGGAGAGGCCGGCGCGCAGGTCGACCTGGGCGCTCCAGCCCAGCAGGCGTTGGGCCCGGTCGGGGTCGCCGACAAAGCAGGAGACATCGAAGTCGCGGGGCGGCGCGGCGCGCAGGGTGGCGCCGCGGGGACTGAGCGCGATGGCCAGTCGGGCCAGCTCGCCCAGTCGGACGGCCCGCCCGCTCACGAGCTGGATGGGCGGCGGGGGCGGCTCGCCGGTGTCGAGGCGGTCGATGAGGGCGAGGATGCCGCGCACCACATCGTCGGTGTGGGTGAGGTCAGAGGGGGCCTGCTCGTGAACGGGGAGTCGGTCTGGGTGGCCATCGACCTCGCGGCTGCTGGTGAACAGCAGCCAGGGGCGGCGCGGTGACGAGAGAGACTGGTCGATCAGGCGCTGCAGCCCGTCGACATTGGTGGCGGCGCAGCGCGCGGGATCCCGCTCGGCCTCGATCACCCGCGAGACGGCGGCGAGGTGAACGATGCCCCCAACGCCGACGAGGGCGGCCAACAGGGCCTTGGGATCGCAGAGGTCTCCCCGGCCGGCGCCGTCTTCGTGCAGGTCGAGACGCGCGACCTCCACGCCGCGACCACGCAGCGCCGCACAGAGCGGGCGGCCGATCAGTCCGGCGGAGCCGGTCACCAGGATTCGCAGCCTCATCATGGGCCTCGCAGCGCGACAGGAGCCCCCCAGCCCACCGGCTGGGGATGACCGGAGATGCAGGCGCTCAGCGCTTCTTCACGGAGGCGGAGCGCCGGTTGTGGTCGCGCTGGGCCTTGAGGTGCTCAGACATGGGGGCTCCAGAGGAAGCATCGCAACAAACTCGATCCCCTCCGACGGTCATCGGAGGTCGCCAGGAGCGGCGGCATACGCAGGTGCGCAGACCGGGTTTGGTGAGACAGAAGAAAGGCTGGGGATCGACTCCGACCCGCGTACGTCACCCACGGAGCAGGCTCCGCGTCCCCGACCAAAGGACCTTAAGGTGGCCAGGCTGACGGTCGATGCCTACTGTGGCTCCCAGAAACGGGCAAGACCCGTTCTCAAATTGGGCGAGACCCCGCCCGGAGCCGGCCCCTGCCGTCGCCCCCTTCGCGCGGTTAGCCGACCCCATTGCGCCTGTTGGAGACCCCTTGCCCAGCTTGTCCCGCCGCCCTGCCCCCGCCCAGGAGCGCGCCAGCGCCCCGAGCCCCACCACC
>JBEIQK010000086.1:0-13485 GCA_040376505.1 Alphaproteobacteria bacterium
CGACGAGGAGTACACCTTCGACCTCTGGGAGGGCCACCCCCAGAACACCGGCGTCTACCACCACCACGGCGCCAACCCGGCCGCCCTGGCGGTGCTGGTGGATCGCGGCGTGGCCACCAGCACCACGCCGGGCACCAACACCGTCGAGATGTTCGGCCTGATGTGCGATGGCACCGTGGTGATCGGCTGCACCGAGCTCAACGGCGACAGCGTCTCGTCGGCGGAGCTCGACGCGCAGAACGGTCATGTGGCCGATGTGGTGGGCCCCGATGGCAGCGTCTTCTTCGCCGAGCGCTACCACGTCCACGCCTGCGACGCCTTGGGGCGGCACCTGACGCCGGAGATCCAGTACTATGACGACGGCACCTGCGCGGGCGGCGGCGGGCCCCCCTGAGCCGATCTACAGGTAGCCGAGCCGGTAGAGCACCGCGCCATCCGCGCCGGTCTCGACCCGGTGCAGGTTATCGTCGAGCAGATCGATCACCAGCGGCAGGCGCTCGGGGTCGACGAAGCTGGGATGCAGGATCAGGTAGGCGAAGCCATACTCCCGCAGCTCCATCAAGCCGTAGAGCGCGGCGCGCTCGGTCTGTTCACCCCAGGCGTTGCTGTAGTAGTTCTCGCCGTAGCTTACGCGCTCCAGCTCGGCGAAGAAGGCGTTGCCCTCGATCTCGCCGGGCATGTAGCTGGTGGGCGCAAAGTCATAGGGGATCGGCCGGTGGTGGGCCGACTGATAAAAGAAGTAGCGGCTGACCTCCACCGGCAGCCCCGCGTAGCGCTGGGGCCAGTCCAGCACCGCCCCCGGGCTCGGCAGGGTGGCCAGGGTCTCGCTCACCGAGGGGATCTTCGCCGGCGCGGTGGGCAGCGGAAAGGGCACCGGCGAGACAAAGGCCATCTCCATCAGCACCGCAGCGCTGAGCCCAAAGGCGAGCAGGGTGCGGGGCGCGCGGGGCTTGGGCAAGGTCTCGGTGGCGGCGGCGATCAGCCGGTCGGCCCCCAAGGCGGCCAGCACGGCGAGGCCCAGGCTGGCGAAGACATCGAAGCGGACGTAGCTGGTGATCATCCGCACCGGCGGGATCAGGTCTCGCAGCCAGACCCAGTAGAAGACCGGCGCGCTACGCCAGGCCCCGGGGTTGAGGAAGACAAAGGGCCCCAGGGCCAGCAGGGCGCCGGCCAGCGCCAGGGCCAACCAGCGCAAGGCGCCGCGACGCAGCCCCGCGGCGGCGAGGGCGATGGCCACCCAACCAGCGTAGGTGCTCTGAACCAGTCTGTCCATGTCGGCGTGGGCGGTGAGCTGGCCTTTGCCGGGGAAGAGCAGCCCCTGAACCGTGGCGTAGTCATGGGCGAGGTTGGCCATGACGCCGGGATCGAGCAGCTCCTGCTTGCGGGTGGCGTAGTCCTGGAGCACCGCGCCCTGGGCGGCGTAGGTGTCGAGCAGGGGCATCGCCAGCGGAAAGAAGGCCGCTGCCGCGACAACAACGGCGAGCAGCACGCTCCCGAAGAGCCGCCCCCGCCCCTCGGGGGCCGCTGCCCACCGGTCCGCCAAGGCCGGCACCGCGACCAGCGGCACGACAAGGGCGATCAGCAGGGCCCAGTAGAAGCTGGCCACCCCCGCGATGGCGAAGAGCAGCCCGGTGGCGATGGCGAGGCCGAGGCCGGGGCGGCGAACCAGGGCCACCATGGCGGCGAAGAACCAGGCCACCCAGCCCACCGTGCTGGTCTCCACCACGGCGCTGGCGATGCCGTAGGTGAGCAGGAAGCTGTTCCAGCCCATCACGGAGCCGCCCACCAGCGCCCCCGCCCGACGCGCGCCGGCCGCCCGGGCCAGGGCGTAGCCCCCCGTCGCGGCGAGGAGCCAGTGGAAGATCACCACGAGGTTGTAGGCCGGAACGAGGCCCACGAGCAGTTGGGACAGCAGCGACAGGGCGTCGTTCACCGGAGCGATCGACGAGAAAGGGCCGCTGCGCGGGTAGGCCACCTCGGTGGCGGTGAGCGGCCAGGCGCCGTCGGTGCGCAGGCGGTGCAGGGTCCAGTCGTGGGCCCACAGCGTGCGCCAGGCCCCCGACAGCTCATCGCCGATGATGCGCTCGTGGAGCCCAAAGACGGCGGAGCCCAGAAAGAAGGCGATCCACAGCAGGTACCAGCCCAGGATCAGCGCCCGGCGTCGGCTGGCCTCAGCCATCGGCGCGGACCCGCTCGCCCAGGCCGGCCGCGGGCGCGAGGCGGGCGAGATCAGCCGAGGGAGGCAGGAGCGCGAGGTGGTAGACGGGCTCGCCCGCCGGCCGATCGGCGAGGCGACGGCCGATCGCCGCGGCGACCGCGACTGGATCGGCGCCGCCAAGGCCCGCGCGCAGGTCGAAGATCACCAGGGCCGGCGACCCCTGGGCCAGGGCGGCCTCGACGAAGGGGCCCAGCCCGGCGCCCACGACAGAAGCGTCTTCACAGAGAAAGACCCGTCCGCCGGCGAGGCTGGGGTTGAGGCGCAGGGTCGGCGCCGGCAAGGCCGCGAGGCTGACCACCAGGCCCGTGGACTGAAGCGCCGACTCGACGAGGGGCTCGATGGCGCCAGGGCCAGCGCAGACATGCAGGGCGCCGGTCCAGGGGGCGTCGAAGCGCGGCAGGCGCAGCGGGGCCACGGGGCCGGGGGGGCGCCAGCGCTGCAATTGCGGCTGCGGCGTGCGGCTCTCCCAGGCGCTGGCGGCCCGGTGCAGGCGGTCCAGCAGGGGCGTCAGCTCCAGGCTCACCCAGCGCCGCAAGGCCAGCAGGCCGGCGCCGAGCGACAGGGCCACGAAGAGGAGGAGTGTCCACGCGCCCACGCCCGCATCAAGGGTCTCGGCGGCAGCCTGGGCGGCGGCGGCCTCGGCGCTCTCGGGCAGGGTCTGGGCCTGCGCCGTCTGAAGCAGGGCGAGGAGGAGGATCGGCATGGTCGGCCGGCCTATCATGAAGGGTTGTGCGGTAGAAGGAGCCAGCCGCGAACCGCCGGGTCTTCGAGGGGGTCATCGGCGGAGTGCCCCCCGAGCAGGCGGAGGAGCAGCGGGAGCTGGCGGAGCCGCAGGGCATGGGTCGTCACCGCGCCCTCGATCAGGGTCGCCACATCCTGCGCCGGAAAGAGGATGTCGAGCGGCTGGGCGAGCAGGCCGAGGTCGGTGACCGGCCGGGTGAGGCGCCGGTGGGCCCGCTGGGCCTCCAGGGCCGCCGACCGCACCTGCAGCCCGTGGTAGGCCAGCACCTGCAAGGCCACCGGCGCCACATCCATCGGACGGGCCTGGGTCTCGACCACCCGCGGCTCGGCCAATTGGAGGCGAAGCAAGGCGTAGGCATCGGCGGTGGCCTCCTCCTGCAAGCGCCCAAGATCGTGGTGATCGGAGTAGGCGCCGATCGCCCCGCGGGCGCCCCCGGCCAGCCACTCCCGCTCCAGGCGCTCCAGCACCGCCAGCTCGTCTTCCAGGACGCTGGCGTCGCCATCGAGCACGATGGACGACTCCACGCTCAGCAAGGCGCGGTTGATGCCGGCGGGGGTCCGGGGCAAGGGCAGGGCCGCGACACCGTCGACCACGGGCGGATCGCTGCAGGCCACAAGCATCGCCAGGGACATCGCCAAACCGGCGCTGGGTGCCACTCCTGCCACGGGTCGATCCTCCGAGCCGGCCCTTTAATCCAGCGGGGGCGCCGGGGCGCAGTCGGGCGGGGCGCCGGCGAGGGTGAAGAGCAGGTGGGTGGGGTCGGCGTAGCTGGGCCGCCCCAGTTGGGCGACCAGGGCGCGCTCGGCGAGGCGGGCGGCGGCGGGTGTGGGCCGAACCCCGCCGAGCGCGGCGCGCTCCACCACCACGGCGGTGAAGCCCAACGCACGCAGCGGCCCCAGATCGAGGGGCCCCGGCGGCGCTTGTCTGCCCTCGGAGAGGGCGATCAGCGCGGCGGTGCCGGGATCTTCGGCGCGAAAGGCCCGGTGCGCCTCGGGGGCGAAGACGGGGTTGTCCTCGAGCATGCCGCCGAAGCGGGGCCGGCCATGCAGGGCCTGGTAGAGCTGCCGCTCGGGGTGTCCCTCGACTGGAAGCTCGATGACAGCGCCCTCCCCGCGGGCGAGGCAGGGGTAGATCGGCGGAACCGCGGCCGAGACCTTGGCCGGCGGCCACAGGCCCAACAGCCCCCCCTCGCCGAGGAGGAGGCCGAAGAGCAGCAGCAGACCGCCCCGCGGCAGGCGGTCGAGGGCCAAGGCGGCGAAGGGCAGCAGCAGCAGGGTGAAGATCGCCACCGCCCGGGCGGGCCACCACAGGCGGGCCAAGGGAGAGACCAGCGCCACCAGCCCCTCGTAGAAGAGGTTCGGCCAGAGGAGCCGCGGCTCCAGCAGGGGCCCCGCGGCGATCAGCAGCAGTCCCCCGATCGGCAGCAGCCCCATCCAGGCCCCCGGTCGACGCCACAGGCCCGCCGCGGCGAGGAGCACGGCGAGCAGCGAGACCACACCGATCGGCTCGACGAGGTCGAGCCCGGCAGGCGTGAGGACATAGAAGCCGGCCTGAAGGAGGAGGGGGTCCAAGGCCTGGACGCCGATCTGCCAGCCTTCGGCGGTCTGCGGGAGAAACTCCCCCTCCCCGATGGTCAGCAGCCCGGGGACGGCGCCCGCCTGCAGCGCCCGCAGCATCGGCCAGGCCAGGGGCAAGGCCAGGAGCAGCGCGATGGCGACGGCCGCGCCGTGAAAGCGCAGCTCGCCGCGGAGATCGCGGGGCCGCCCCCGCCACCGCAGCGGCAGGGCGAGCCCGGCGGCGATGGCGCAGAAGATGGCGAAGAACCAGTAGGTGAGGCCGGTGAGGCCCATCCAGAGGCCGGCCACCAGCCCTTCGCGCCAGGGCCGGGGCCCCAGCGGGCGGAGCCAGGCCGCCAAAAAGAGCGCCGCCGGCGCCAGGATCGCTTGGGTCGGCCGTCCGCCGTGCAGCTCCCAGAGCACAAAGGGGGCCAGGGCCGCGAGGAGGCCGGCGCCCATGCGGCCCTGGGGCCCCGCCCCCAGCACACCCCCCAGGCGGGCGCCGGCGACGCCGTTGGTGACGAGGATGGCGGCCAGAAAGACGTTGTAGCCCACCACCGGGCCCAGCACATAGCGGAAGGGCAGCGCCGCGAAGGCGTCGAGGACGTTGCCGCCCGTGTGGAGGTAGACCTCTTTTCCCCAGGGATGAAAGATGAGATCGGTGTGGGCAAAGGGCTCGGCGGCCAGCACCCGGCGGCCGAGCAGCCAGTAGAACCACTGGGTCCCCCAGAAGTCCACGTCGGCGGAGCCCCAGAAGGCACCCCGGCCGGCCCACAGCAGACCCGCCACCACCAGGAGCAGGCCCAGCGCGCCCACCTGCCAGCGCTCCCGGGCGGCTCCCGGGAGGCCGCTCATGGCGGCGGAGGACGCACGGCGCCGGGCTTGACGCGGAGGCACGCGGCGGCCGCCGCCCCGGGCGCCAGGGTGCTGCACAATTGCACGCCGGCCCGCGGGCAGTTCGTGTCGGCCTCGGCGAAGGCCGTGCCCACCGGCTCCATCTCGTGCAGGTCGGGCACAAAGCGCTTGAGCAGCTCGGCCACCTCCAAGCGGGTCGCGTCGCCGCCCTCACACCAGTTGGGGCTGGAGCGCTGGATGAAGTGGGCGTAGCACTGGTCGCGGTGCTGGGGCAGCGGATCACAGGCGCCGACGAGGCCCTCCATCGTGGTGGCCTGCCGGGCGATGGTGTCGGCCAGATCGAAGAAGCAGGAGGCCCGCATCCG
This sequence comes from Alphaproteobacteria bacterium, assembly GCA_040376505.1. Lineage (GTDB taxonomy): Bacteria > Myxococcota_A > UBA796 > UBA796 > UBA2385 > JBEIQK01. The sequence continues at coordinate 5,737 of JBEIQK010000086.1, forward strand.
CTCGTTCTCCACCGCTTCGCAGGCGCTGGGCGGCGGGGAGGGGGTCATTCGAGAGGCCTGCATCAGGCACTTGTCGCGCGCCCCCACCTCTTCAAGGGTCAAGCAAACCTCGGCGAGCAGGGCGCCGGAGCTGATCTGCATCTCATGCTTGGCCACCGCGGAGGCCTTGCACCAGTCGCGGGCCGGCGACGCCATCCCGTCGCAGGAGGCGTAGGTCTGGTAGAGCGACGGAGGCAGGCCGTCGGGCAGGCTGGGCGTACAGCCGGCCAGGGCGAAGAAGGCCAGCCGCCACGGTCGGCTCAAGGAGTCCATAGATGCGGCCGGCTCCAGGTGTTCATGCACACATCCTTCTCTTGCCCGCTCAAGGTGCCGCACATCGCCATGGCGTCTTCGTGCGAGAGCCCGGTGGGAGAGAGCGAGAAGACCTTGTTGATCGCGGCGGCGCGGGCCATCGGGCCCTGGATCTTCGTGATGGTGTCCTTCACGGCGGGGATCTCGCCGCGGCCAGCCTGGGCCGTCGCGACCTCGTAGTAGCACCAGTCTCGCCGCTCGGAGTCGGTCTCCTTGAGACAGTCGGGATCGCCGCCGCAACCTCCCGACAGGAAGAGCGCAACGCCCGCGCACAACACTTCGGCAAGGGATTGACGACGACGCAGCGAACACCTCCAACAATGTGAGAGGGTCGGGCCAGCGGGGGGAGACCTTGACCTGAACCCGTGCAAGTGGGTAGCACACCCCCCGCCCATCGTCAGCGCAGGACGCGGAACCGATGACCGATGCTCCCAGCCCACGTCCTGCTCCTTCGAGGGTGGTGGTCTGGGGCGCCGGGGCCGCCTTGGTGATGCTTCTCGCCACATTGGGGCCCGCCCTCCTGTCGGGGCTACCGGCCGGCGACCGGACGGTCGACGCGATGGGGAGCTGGTGGTTCCAATGGTGGGTGGGCACCGCGCTCCGGGCCGGCAGCCCCCTCGATCACACCGATCTGCTCTTCTTTCCCTGGGGCAAGGACATCCTGCGCGACACGGGGGCCAACCTCGTCGATGCGGGCCTTGCCGGCCTGCTTCAGGGGATTTTGCCCCCCTCCCAGGCCTGGAACCTGCTCTACCTCCTGATCCTGGGGGGCAATTTTACCGCTTGTTTGCTCCTCGGCGGATCGAGCTGGACGGGCCGATTGGGGGCGGGGCTCGTCGGGATGCTGCACCCCTATGTGCTTTGGGAGCTCCAGGAGGGTCGCCCGACCCAGGCGATGTTGGGGCCGGCGATCGCCGCGTTTGCCTTGTCATCATCGGCCTTTTCGGCGAAGGACCCGCGCGCCGCCCTCCGCTGCGCCGCGCTGGCGGGCGCGCTCCTGGGGCTGGCCGGGTGGGTCTACTGGTATGCCGCCCTCTTCGCGGCCCTGGCGATCGGACTGCTGGGCCTCCAGGCCCGGGCGGTGGGTCGGCTGGCGCTGGTGGCCGGGGTGGCGGCCGGCGTGGCGGCGCCGCTGGCCTGGCCCTTGCTTCAGGCGCTGCACGCCGGCGCGCTCACCGGCCTGCTGCCGGTCAGCGCCTGGCTCGACGGCAGCACCTCGCTACAGAACCTCGCCGGCGACCGGCTCCAGCTCTGCGTCCTCGGCGGGCCTTGCACCGCCTCCTTCCTCGCCGAGACCGGCCTGCGGCCCATCGGCACCGCCCTGGGCTGGCTCTCCTGGCCCCTCGCGGCGGCGGCGGGTCTGGCGGGCCGGCGCTTCTGGCTGGTGGGCCTCCTGGCGATCGCGCTGGCCCTGGGCCCCTTTCCGGGGGGTCTCCCCAACCCGATCTACCTGGGACTCAGCGCCCTGCTGCCGCCCCTGGCCCGCCTGTACTGGCCCTGTCGGGCCTTGCTGCTGCTGGTCCCGCTGGCGGCCCTCGGCGCCGCCGCCCTGCTCCGCCGCATCGGACCCGCGCGGAGCGGGCAGGGGCTCGGCCTGCTCCTCGCACTGCTCGCCGTCGACGCGGCTGCGACCGGGCGCTGGCCCCTGCCAACCTGGGAGCCGGCCGTCGAGGCGGCCTGGGCCTGCCTTCCGCCCTCGAGCGGCGGCGTGATCAGCCTGCCCTATGGCGTGGGCCACGACCTGCTGATGGCGCAGACGGTGCACGGAAATCCGCTGCTGGGCGGCATGAACGAGCGGAGCCGGGCCCAGGCGCCCGCCGCGCAGCAGGCGCTGCGCACGGAGAACGCCTGGCTGGCGGCGGTGCTGCGCGCGACGGTCGATCCGCGGGACCATGGGGCGGGCACCGAGGCAGAGAAGGCCGCGGTGGGGGCCCTGGGCTTTCGCTGGGTGGTGGTGCGCTGGGCTTCGGCGCCAGCGGTGCGCAGCCGGGCCAACCGCGCGGCGGTCGAGCGGCGCCTGGGCCTGCTGCTCGGCGCGCCAGCCCTGCGGGGCGACGCGCTGTCGATCTACGCGCCCTGGGGCGGCGAAGCGCTGGCCTGCCCGGCTGACATGGATCTTGAGGGCCCCGGACGATAGACCCGGCCCAATGTCGGCGCGCTCCCCCTTGCCCCCTCGCATGGATGCCCCGGGTGGCGCCCGCTGGGGCGAGCACCTCGGCGTGACCGCGGTCTACGCGCTGCTGGCGGTCCTCGCGACCTGGCCGATGGTCCTTCACATCGAGGACAGCCTCAATTTCGGCGAAGATCGCTTCGATGGCTACGGCACCATCTGGTTTGGCGAGCATGTGTTCCGCGTGGTGCAGGGGCAGGCCGAGCTCTTGACTACCCAGGAGGTCGGCTGGCCCGAGGGGCTCTCGCTGCGCCTCGCCGACAGCTTCCTCTTTGGGCTGCTGTACCTGCCCTTTCGCGCCCTCTTCGCGCCAGCGGCGGCCTTCAACCTGTTTACGCTGGCTGCGCTGGCGAGCACGGCCTGGTCGGGCTTCTGGCTGGGGCGGTCGGCGCTGGGGCTGAGCCGGCCGGCGGCCTTCGCGGTGGGGCTGGTGGTGGGCTTCAACGCGCTGCAGCACACCTACCGGGTGGAGGGCGAGGCCTACCTGCTGGCCGGCTTCCTGCTGCCCCTCTTCGCCGGCCAGCTCTGGAAGGGCGCCCAGTCCGGCCGCTTCGGGGATGCCGTGGGCGCCGGACTCTTGTTGGGCCTGCTGGCCTGGTCAAGCGGCTACTTCGCCATCGACGGCGCCGTGGTGGGCGCAAGCCTCGGGGTGGCGCTGCTTCTCGCCAGCCCCCACCCGCGCCTGCCCATCGTCGGGGGCTTCGCGGTGGGTGCAGCGGCCTTGATCCTGCCGCTGGCGGCGGTGGTGGTGCCGGTGCTCACCGAGACCATCGGCGCCCGCGTCGACGCCGCCGAGTTGGGTTCGGCAGACCCGGTGCTCGACCTGCTGCGCAACATCTCCTACGACTCGGCCAACCTCGCGGGCTGGTGGTTCCCCGATCCAGACACCGTCCACCTGCGTCAGCAGCGCCTCTTCTACCTGGGGTGGCCTGCCTTGACGGCCTCGGTGGTGGTGCTGGCCCGCCAGGGGTGGCGCCGCACCCTGCCATGGGCGCTGCTGGCGGCGACCGGGGCGCTGCTGTCGCTGGGGCCCTACCTGCGCCTCGACGACACGATGTCCGACCAGGGCCCGCCCTTGCCCTACTACGCGCTGGTTCGCCTCCACTCCGCCTGGCTGGCCTACCGGATGCCGCTGCGCTTTTTGTCGATCACCTTTGTGGGCATGGGCGTGCTGGTGGGCTTCTTCGTCGAGGCGCTCTGGGCGCGGCGGGAGCGGCGGGCCGCCATGGCCTTCCTGGGGATGTTGACCCTCGACGGCCTCTTCTTCACAGGCCTCGCCACCGACCGCACCGAGGCCCAAGGAAAGGTGCCTTCGGCCTACGCCGCCCTCTCCGGTGAGGGCGCTGTGCTCGATGTCTTTGCACCCCAGTCCAGCAATCTCCGCAACGCCGGGCTGAGCGTCTACTACCAGGCCCACCACGGGGCGCCGACCCTGGCCAACTTCACGCTCTGGCAGGACGCCCGGGCGGTGCTGGCCGAGCGCCTCGCCCTCGCCTTGGTCGACGGCGACGAAGCGCAGCTCCGCAAGGTCTTCTCGGTGCTGGCCGGCCTCGGCGTCACCGAGGTGGCGCTCCATCCCGGCGACTTCCTCCCTGACGACGCCGCGGCCCTCGACCAGGCGCTGCGGAGCCGCTGCACGCTCCTTCAAGGCCCCAGCGTCGACGATCCCGACGCCATGAGCCTCTTCGCCCTGCCCCGCCAGGGCGCCCTCAGCCGACAGGCGGCGCTCCAAGCCCTGGCGGCCTGGAGCCCGGAGTCCACGCCATGACCTTCCTTCTGGGAATCAGCCTCGCGGTCCTGGCTCAGGCACCCGAGGCGCCCGCCGGCGCCCCTTCGATGGCGATCAGCCTGATCCTGCCGGGTCGGGCCGACCGGGTGCAGATCGTCGCCAGCTTCGCCGGACAGTCCGAGCCCAGCGCGCTGATCGACGATGGCACCCTCGCCTTCGACCTGCCAGCCGACAACATCTGGTCGGCGATCCTCTCGCTGCCCCCCGACGAGGCGCAGCTCATTCTCAGCGGATCGGTCGACGGGGTCGAGTTCGTTCACGAAGAACCGGTGCGGAGCTTCAAGCTGCGCAGCGGCTCGGCCCTCACCGCGACCTGGATCCTGCGCGGCCCCGAGAAGGGCCAGTACGTGCTGGAGCGTACCCTCGGCGCGACGCCCCGCGCGCCGAAGGATCTCGTCGGCACCGGCGCGGGCGGCTTGCTCTCCCAGTGGGGCCACACCCCGCTGGTGGTCTACAGCGGCTGGGCGCTGCTCTGCGGGCTCTTCGCCGCCTCGATGAGGACGTCGGCCCGCGAGCGCAGCTCCGACTCGGTGGGCACCCGGTAGATCACCACCTCGCCGCTGCGCAGCAGGGCGGGGCCCAGGGCCCGGTCCACCTCCATCAGGTGGGGGAAGATCTGCTCCACGGTGGGATCACCCGCGAAGCGATCGGCCATCGAGAAGACGAAGCGGTTGTCGACCACGACATAGCGAAGACCGGCCTCGTGGAGGGCCGCCAGGGCGCCGAGATCGATGGAGCCCTGGTAGTCGCTCGACAGCGGGCGGAGGATCCCGCCCTGGCCGAGGCTCTCGCGGAAGGTGGTGCGGCCAAAGGTCTGCCGAACCACGCCCGGACCGCCCACCCAGGCCCGCTGCCGGCCGGGCGCCCAGGAGATCGGCAGGTCGGTCCAGCCGATCGGCAGGGCCGCGATGGGCCCCTCTCCCAACTGGTCGAGCCAGACCGGCGGCGTGGCGTCGGTGGTGGGGATCGGCGCCACCCGGCTCGCCCAGGGCAGGCCCAGGATCAGGGCCAGCGCGAGTCCAAAGGCCGGCCGCCGCGCGATGGCCGGCATGCGGCGCAGCAGGGGCCCCCAGCAGCGCCCCAAGGCCACGGCAAAGAGCAGCCCGCTCAGCAGAAACCAGCGATCGGCGTGGTGCAGGCGCCCCAGCGGCGGCACCAGCACCTGCAAGCCGGCGAGCGGCAAGGGCCAGACCCGCTCTCCTTCCACCAGCCCCGCGCCGAGCCCCAGGACGGTGATGGCGGCGCCACCGGCGATCCACAGCGACACTGCGCGCGGACCCCGCCAGAGCGCCAGCCCCAGCAGCAGCGCCAGCCCGCCCCGCCAGAGGGCGTCAACGCCGCCACTCCCGAAGAGCAGGGCTTGGGGGTGGGTCAGGTGCGCGACCGCCAGCCCGACGAGCCGCCCTTCGAGCAGGTCCTGGGGCTGCAGGCCCTCGGTGGCCCAACTGCGCATGCCCGGCAACGCGCCGCGGTGCAGCTCCGAGAAGAGCGGCATCAGCAGCGCCAGACCGAAGACCGCGATCACCAGGGCCGGACGCAGGGCGTGCAGCAGCGCGCTGCGACGCGCCGGATGAAGGACGAAGGCCGCCCCCACCACGGCCAGGGCCAGCAAGGCCGCCAGCAGGCCCTGGAGCGCCGAGAGCAGGACCGTGACGAAGAGTGCGAGGCACAGGTGCAGACCGGCCCGCAGGCTGGGCGCCCGCGCCAGCCCCACCGCCGCACCGAGCGACCAGGGCAGCCCGAAGACCACGAACCAGAGCTGATCGCCTTGCCCCACCGCCGTCAGCACCGGCGGCGAGAGGGCGAAGGCCGCCGCCGCCAGGAGCGCGCCCTGGCGGTCCAGCCCGAGGCGGCGCCCCAACCAGACCACCGCCAGCGCGTTGGTGAGGAGCATCGCCCAGACGAAGGGCAGGTAGCCGTCGGGGTACCCGAAGAGCGCGAGGAAGGGCGCGCAGAAGAAGGCCGTCCCGATCGCGCCATAGACGCTGAGCAGCTCGCCGCCGGTGGGCCAGAAGATGGTGTCGGCGTAGAGCAGCCGGCCCCCCTCGCGCATCCAGTCCAGCACCCAGGCGTTGAGCCACAAGGAGCCGGCCAGCGCCTCGGCCGCCGATCCCGGCAGGAGGGTCTGAGGCCCGTGAGTGGCGGCGTAGAGCGGCGCGGCCAGCAGGGCCGCGAGCAGGAGCAAGCCGGGCAGGTCCATCCGCCAGGGGGCCTCAGCCGGCTCCGGCGCTGGAGCGGGCCGCGGGGCCACCTGGGGCGCTGGCGCCAAGGCGCCGTGCCCGACCGGGTACGACAACAATTTACCGCTGGCCCACATCGCGGCGCCGAGCACCCCGAAGGTCAGGAGCAGGGGCGGCCCCGGCCAGATCAGGTAGGCCCGCCCGAGGGAGAGGCCCGGCAGCGTCTCCATCACCGCCGCGTGAACCCCGACCACAAGCCCACAGGCGCCGGCAAGGACGAGGAGGCGCAGGAGAAAAAGCGAGACCGAACGCACGACGGGGCAGGCTCCACGGCGCGCCGTCCTATCTCGCCGCTGTCACCTCGGGTTGAGGCGCGCCCGGCGCTTCGCCACCGCGCCGCCAAATGAATTAGCTTCGGCCCCCGGCTCCGTCCCCCTGTGGGCCCGCCCCCTTCGATTTGAGGATTGCCTCATGCCCGCACTCGTCTCGTCTCCTTCGATCCTGCGGTGGGCGTTGCCCCTGGTGCTCCTCCTGGCCTGCGGCGACGACGCGCCGCAATCCACCACACCCCTGCCCTCCTCCACGCCGAGCACCGCGACCGTGACCGCCACGTCGACGTCGCGGGCACGGTCCGCCGATCCCTGGAGCTTCCTGCCGACCGTGATGACCACCTTCCCCGACAAGGAGGTGCCCAAAACGATCGGCTCCATCCTCGAGGCCCGCCAGGCGGCGCGCAAGGTCGAAGACCAGCGCATCAAGCGCGCCCTCATCGACGTGGAGGCCCAACTCACCCTGGCCTGCCAGGGCCCCGGCCTCGACGCGGCCTTCCTGACCTACCAGACCGTAGAGGCTGAGTCCCTCAAGGCCGACCGTGAGGCCTTGAAGGAAGTGCTGGCGGCCGCCACGGCCGACGGGCGCAAGATGATCTGGGATGTCGCGGCCCCCGAAGAGCTGCTGATCGAGAGCCGCTCGCGCATGTCGGCCGAGTCCTCCACCAACCTGCCCAACTGGGGCACCCGCGACACCGATCAGGCCAAGCTGATCGCCGCCCGGCGCACCATCCTGGGGCTGAAGCTCACCATCGAAGCCACCGCCCTCGACACGTCTGCGGTGCTGATGTCGCAAAGTGAGATCATCAAGAACCTCGACGCCGAGGCCGAGTCCACCCCCGACGCGACGGTCGCAGCGCTCGACGCCATCGCTCAGGCGATGCTCCAGGGTCAGCAGATCCGCTTCGTGAAGCTCCAGCCGGCCTGCGC
>JBEIQK010000074.1:0-14148 GCA_040376505.1 Alphaproteobacteria bacterium
GGCTCACCCCGACAGGCGCAGAGCAGGGCGAGGCCAAGAAGGGCCCGCCTCACCGACGCGACCGCCGCGCAAGCAGGGCCAGGGCGAAGATCCAGGCGCCGCCGGCCCCGCCGAGGCTGCTGCAGCCCTTGGACGGCGCTTCGTCGGGGTCAACGGTGCCGCGCGGCTCTTCGAGGCGGGGGCGCTCCTCGCCGGGCTCCGCGCTGTCGACGGCCTCGCCGGTGTCGGGGCTCGGCTCCTCCTCTTCGGGCAGGGTGGCGCCGGGCTCGAAGTGGGCGCGCAGGAGGTAGGGCCCAGGGTACTCGCGGCCCGAGACATAGGTATCGGCGACGATGTAGACCTCGCCGGCCGGCACCTCCACGGCCAGCGCGCTGTCGTGCCGGGCGAGGCAGGCCTCGGTGGACAAGGCGGTGAGCACGTGCAGATCGACGTCTACGCCGCTGTCGTCGCTGAGCGTGAGGCTGAGCAGCCCGGCCTCGGCGGCGGTGAAGTGGTAGACCACCTCGGGGCCGGACTCGTCGGTGTCGGGCGCACAATTGTAGACGTCGAACAGATCCGAGGCGGCGCCGGCGGTCCAGCGCAGGTCCTCAAAGGGAAAGGCCTCGATCTCGCGCGGGGCGACGGTGGTGCCGCTTGAGGGCCCCGCCTCGATACCCTCGAAGCGCACGGGCGCGTAGCCCGAGAGGTAGCTCCAGCCGCTGCTGGCGTTGATGCGCACCTTGTCGGCGCCGCCGGCCGCCTCGTAGAAGACCGGCGTGCCCGCGGCGGTCTCGTAGGCGTGGAGCACCACATGGCTGCCCGGGTCGTTCCAGGCATCGGCCCGCTCGATGGCGCTGGCCGAGATCGAGCTGGTCACCGCGTACAGCGTGGAGGTGCTGTAGTGGCCGGTCTCCCAGATGCGGCTCACATATCCAGAACAGTCCACCCCAACGATGCAGGAGAGGATGCCATCCCAGGAGTGGGCCCCCGCCCCCTCTCCGGCGAGCAGGCCAGCGTCAAAGCTGTCGAGGGTGTCGTAGCCGCCCCAACCATAGGGCAGGCCGACCTTCTCGCCATCGTCCTGGGAGCTCTCGTAGTCCGATGAACAGTCGGCATAGCGGTTGGCCGCGTTCATCGTCCAGGTGTGAACGGCGTAGGAGACGGCCTTGTCGAGCACGGCCTCGCGCTCGATGCCCTGGGCGAGGCCCAGCGTGAAGAGCAGCATCATGGCGACACCCGGGTGATGCGCAGGCCATCGGGCTGTGGGCTCATCCAGACGAGGGCCGCCGCGCCATCGACGGCGAGGTCATCACTGGGGGCATAGAGCCGGCCCTCGGTGGGGAGGTCTGCCACCACGCCGCTGTCGAGGTTCTGGGCCCAACGCGCTACCGAGATGGGCCCGAGCCCGCCCGGCTGGGTGACCGCCTCGACGATGAGCCAGCGCTGGCCGCCCCCTTCGAGGAGCTGGCCGCTGGCCTTGATGGCCTTGGGCAGACGGAGGGTGACCCCGCAAGCCTGAAGCTGGGGCGGCGACCACACCAGTTCGCAGACCGGCGGCACGAGCCCCGGACTCCGGGGCGCTGACAAGGCGCCGTCGGGCGCGAGGGTGGCGATGGGGTGCCCATTCCCGAAGAGGTCGCGCAGCAAGACCTGGTCGCCCACGAGGTCGAGCTGGCCGTGGGAGGGGGCCAGGGGCGGCAAGGGCCGGCGCGCCGAGGGGCTGCGCAGGGTGCGGCCGCTGTGATCGACGGTGAGGAGCAGGCCCGCCGGGGTGGTGAGGAGGTCGTCGATCGCGCCGGTGGGCCGACGCGCGACGATCTGCCCGCCCACCAGCGTGATCAGGCTGCGCTCCACTGGATCGTAGAGGGTGATGGCGCCGTCCTGCCCGGCGGAGAGACGGTCGGGGCCCATCGCCATCGACTCGGCGGCGGCGGCGACGAAGCCCACCTCCGACCAGGGCAGGGTCCAGGACTCCGAGACCGGGGCATCCAGCGGCATCCAGCGCTCCTGCTAGTCGATGGGGGCGTAGTCGACGCGCTCGGCGTAGCCAGGGAACCCCGCACCCAGGAAGGGTGGAAAGTCACGGGCGGCGCCGCGGCCGAGGTAGCTGCCGAAGGGGGGGCTGGGCACGACATAGCGGCCCCCGCCCTCGTCCTGGGTGCCCTCGTTGGCCACCCAGGTGGCCTCGCCCTGGTCGTACCAGGAGGCGGTGCCGGCCGGGCCGCGCACCCAGCAATCGTTCAGGGCCAACCCCTGTTCGTTCACCAGGGTGCCGGCGAGGAAGCCCTCGGTGGCCAGATCGCCGCCAAAGCCGCTGGCCGCCAGCTCGCCCTGCAGCGCCGCCACGTCGGCGAAGGTGTAGACGAAGGCCTGGAGGCCCAGCACCGTGTCGCCCGGCCCGGCCCAGGCCCAGGCAGTGGCCGGGATCGGGGAGAGAGTGGGCATCACGGCCTCTTCGCCGCAGGCCTCGATGAGGATGCCGATGCCGAGCGTGGCGCCGGAGGGCACGCTGGCGATCTCCAGCAGCACGTCGCCGTCGCCGCTGACCGGGGCCTCGGCCAGGATCGCCGGGCTGGGGTTGCCCCAGGCCGCGCCGGAGAGGTCGACCGCCGCGGCGCAGAGCCCGCTCTCGGGGGAGGGAGCGCCGTCGGGCCCCACCACCGAGGCCGCCAGGGCAAAGCCCCCCGTCTCGATGATCTCGTCGGGGGCGGCGCTGTCATCGCCCTGGCCGCCCTTGTCGGAGGCGGCGTCGCCCCCGCAGGCGGCCAACATCCAGGTGATCGAGATCCTCGGCAGCATGTGCGCTCCTGCCCGCAGTGTCGCACCCGGCGGCCTCATCCTTCAAGGCCCCGCGGCGCCTCCTGCCTTAGCGCGCCGCTTCGTACACGGCGCGGACGGTCTTCTCACCGATCTGTGGGGTGGCGCCAAAGGCCTCGACGCTGGCCCAGGGCCGGCCGGCCACGATCAGGTTGGTCTGGTGGGCGACCACCCCGGCCTCGCGGATCTGCTCGGCGGTGGCGCTGTTGAGGTAGCGCAGGGTGGCCTCGGCCTCGGCGGCGGTGAAGGCCACCCCATCGACGATCCGGCCGCTGGGGGCCGGCGCGCGGGTCTCCACCGGGCGGGGGGTTGGGGTAGACGAAGGTACAGGCGCCGCCTTCTCCACTGCGGGCCGCGGGGCCTCGGGTTTGGGCACCGGCAGCGGCGTCAGCGCCACCGCGAGGGCCGCGGACTCCCCCGAAAGGAGGACCCGGCGGGTAGCCGGCTCATGGCCCGCGAGGCGAAGCTCCAGGTCGAGGAAGGGCTCCGCCGCGTTGAGATCGACGGTCTCGCTGTGTTCGAGGGGGGTGAGCCCCAGGAGCACGCCCCCCGCGCGCACCTCGGCCCCTGGCGGCGCGCTGGTGATCGCCAAGGCCACCACGCGGGTGGTCGGCGCGGCGGGGGCCTCCGCCTCTTCCACCACCGCCACGGCGCCGGGCGCCAGCACCAGCTCGCCGGCCTCGTCCTCGGCGCCGCCGCCCCAAAGCGCCATCCCGCCGAGGGTGCCCAGGCCGAGCAGGCCGAAGAGGCCGAGCAGGGCGGCGATCCACAGGCCGCTTCGACCTTGGGGGGCCGGCGCGGGAGGCGCCTCGATCGGGATCGCCAGGGGGGGTGCGGCCGGCGGCGCCACGGGCACTGCCGCCGCCGCCTCGGCGATCGCCGCCGAGCCCACCACGCTGGGCTGGTCGGGGGCATAGCGCCGGCGCAGGTTGATGAGCTCGATCAGCAGCGCATCGGCGTCGGGATAGCGGTCGGCAGGCGCCTTGGCCATGCAGCGGCGCACCACCGCCTCCACCTCGGCCGGCACCCGCGCGTTCGGCGCGCGCTCGGCCATCGGCGGGTAGGGCTCGCGCACATGGGCCATCGCCACGGCCACCGCGGTCTCGCCGCCATAGGGCAGCTTGCCGGTGAGGGCTCGGTACATCATCACGCCCACGCTGTACAGATCCGAGCGCGGGTTGGTGTCCTCGCCGCGGACCTGCTCGGGGGGCGCATAGTGGGGGGTGCCGAGGAAGGTTCCGTGCTGGGTGATCGCCACGTCGCCTTCGCCCTTGACCAGACCAAAGTCGAGGATCTTGAAGTGATCGAGCCCCTCGTCGCCGGGCAGGATCTGGATGTTTCCGGGCTTCATGTCGCGGTGGATGAGCCCTGCCTTGTGGGCGTGGCGCAGGCCGCGCACCACCTGCTCAAAGAGGCCCACGCAGCGGCCGATCTCCATCGGCCCGCCGCGCAGCAGCTCCTTGAAGCTCAGGCCGCCGAGCAGCTCCATGACGATAAAACACAGACCATCGGCCGTGCGCCCAAAGTCATGAACAGTCACTACATTGGGGTGCTGGAGCGCGCCGGCCATCGAGGCCTCGCGAAAGAAGCGCTCTTCAAAGCGCTGCTCGCCGTCGGGATCGAGCTCCGGGCGCATCACCTTGATGGCCACCACCCGGCCGAGCGAGAGCTGGCGGGCGAGATACACCCGCCCGGTGCCGCCGGAGCCCAGCGGGGCGTCGAGGCGGTACTTGCCCTCCAGGGTGGCGCCCAACAGCGGGTCTTGACTGGAGAGACCGGGCATCGCCGACAGGGGCACGCCGGCCCGACTGTCGACCACCACGGTGCGCTCGGACTCACCCTCCGCTATCGCCACCGTGCGATCGAGGATGTCGGCGTCGTCTTCCCGGGTGAGCTCCCCCGCCAACGTCGCTCCGGCGCCCCCCAGCGCGCGGGTGGCCTGAACGGCAGGGATTTCAGGGGCCTTGCTCATGGAGGCGAAGCTACCCCGATCAGGTTAGCGGCGCCTATGTCTGAAGACCGCGCCCCCATCACCGGCTGGTACCTCGAAGGCTACCTCCCGAACGATGCCGAACTCATGCGCTGCACCATCAACAACCTGCCCTTTCGCGTGGGGCGGGCGGGGGGGCTGAGCTTGCCCATCCCGGCGCATGGCGTCTCCTGGAACCACGCCGAGATCTTCCACAGCGGCACCCACCTCTGCATCCGCGACCTCAACAGCACCAACGGCACCTACGTCAACCGCAACCGCATCGCCGAGGTGGTCAACCTGCAGGCCGATGATGTCATCCACTTCGCCAACGTGGAGTTTCGGCTGCGCCAGCATGCCCCGGTGGATCCGCAGCAGAACACGCTCAACACCGGGCAAGAGGGCTTTGGGCTCGCCAGCCGCTTCTACGACAACCCGCGGGCCTTCCGCGAGATGCTGGCCAGCAAGGCGGTCCACGTCCTCTACCAGCCGATCGTCAGCCTGGAGAAGGGCAACCGCCGGGTGGGCTTTGAAGCGCTGGGTCGCACCGCCCACAAGGGCCTGCCCGAAAGCCCGGCCGCCCTCTTCGGCATCGCCGCCTCGATGGGCACCGAGGCCGAGCTCTCCCGCCTCCTGCGCCTGCGCGCGGTGGAAGACGCCACCCAGCTCCCCAACAACCCCTACATCTTCCTCAACACCCGCCCCATGGAGACCCACCGGCCTGAGCTCATCGAAGAGCTCACCCAACTCCGGCGGCGCTACCGCGACATGCGGCTGGTGATCGAGATCCACGAGGCCGCCATCACCGACCCGGTGCAGATGCGCGAGCTGTCCAACGCCCTGCACAAGCTGCGCATCCAGATCGCCTTCGACGACTTCGGCGCCGGCCAGGCCCGCCTCTTGGAGCTGGTCGACGCCCCGCCGCACTTCCTCAAGTTCGATCGCAGCCTCGTCCAGGGCATCGCCTCGGCCGTGCCCAACAAGCGCCAGCTCGTCGAGCGCCTCGTGCGGATGTCGATCGACATGGGCATCGTGCCGCTGGCCGAAGGTGTGGAGAACATCGACGACGCCAGGGTCTGCGCCGAGCTTGGCTTTGAGCTCGGCCAGGGCTGGCTCTTCGGCCGGCCGGCCCCCGTCAACACCTTCCCCGAGGACACCGAAGAAGTGCGCCACCTGCGCGCTTGACGCCTCGGGGCCGAATCGCTACGGTTCAGCTCTCTTTCTCGCGAGTCCGTTCAAGGTGCCCTCCCCTCCACGGGGCGGGTGAAACGGGAAGCCGGTCCTCTTCGGAGGGATGCCGGCGCGGCCCCCGCCACTGTGACTGGGGACGTCCGCTGCAAGAGCCACTGGCGCAAGCTGGGAAGGCGCAGCAGGACGGCTGATCCAGGAGCCAGGAGACCGGCCTTGAAGCGGTGACACCACGTCCTTCGGGGATGAAGGATGGGTCGGGCCTCCCGGCACGATCAACCCCCGCCGCGCTCCGCTTGCCCCTGTTTCTGCCCTGGTGGGCGCCCCTCACCCTGGATGAGGCCGAGCCCACCGTCATCATCGCCGAGGCTCCCCAGCGGGAGGCCCCCGACGCTGGCGCCACCTCGGCGGCGGTCACCAGCGTGCTGCTCGACGATCGCCTGCCGGCCAGCGCCGGAGTGGCCGACGTGGTGGAGCAGGTCGCCGGCACCACGGTGCACAGCCTCGGCGGGCTGGGCGACTTCAGCGCCGTCAGCATCCGCGGCTCGAGCCTGCGGCAGGTCGCCGTCTACCTCGACGGCGTGCCCCTCAACCCCGATGGCAGCGACACGGTCAACCTGAGCGAGCTGCCGGCCAGCGCCTTCGCCCGGGTCGACCTCTACCGGGGCAACGCCCCGCCCCGCTACGCCGCCTCGCCGGTGGGTGGCGTGATCGACCTCGTGCCCGCCAGTCGGCCGGTGGCCTCCACCACCCGTAGCAGCGTCGGCAGCTTTGGCACCCTGCGCCAGTCCGCCCTGGTCAGCCCGCAGGGCCAGTCGGCTTGGGGGCCCCACCAAAGCCTGCTCGCCGTCGAGCTCTTCAGCACCCAGGGCGACTGGGTGGCCTTTGACGACAACGGCACCGCCTACAACCTCATCGACGACCACCGCGTGGTGCGCCACAACAACGACAAGGTGCAGGGCACCCTGCTGCTGCGCCATCGGGTGGAGACGGGGCCCTGGCGCTTCACCCTCCTCGACAGCGCCATCCGTCGGCGAGAAGGCCTGCCCGGCCCCGTCCACGATCCGGCCGCCCAAGCCCAACTGGCCACCGACCGCAACCTCGCGGTGCTGGAGGCCCGCCGGGCGGGCCCCGATGGACTGTATACGATCCGCGCCTACACCCTGCGCCGCCGAGAGGACTGGCGCGACCCCGAAGGCGAGTTGGGGGCCGCCGCCGAGGCCCGCCGCTCCACCAGCCTGAGCGACGGCCTGCTGCTGAGCGGCCTTTGGGCTCCGCGCGAGGGCCTGCTGCCCGGGGTCACCCTCTCGCTGCGCCAGGACCGCTTTCGCGCCGAAGATCTCGACACCGGCGCCACAGACGAGGGGCGGCACCGCGAGAGCCTCAGCGCCGCCCTGCACGCCGACCTTCGCCAGGGCCCCCTCACCTGGAGCCCGGTGCTGGCCGGTCAGGGCATCTTCAGTCATCGACTGAGCACCGACCCCTTCGCCAACAACGCCGTCGCGGCGGCGAGCGATCCGAGTCTGTTCAGCTTTGACCCGCGCCTGGGCCTGCTCTACCGGCCGATCGACGGGCTCGCCGTCAAGGCGAACGCCGGCCGCTACCTGCGGCCGCCAGATCTCACCGAGCTCTTTGGCGATCGCGGCGCCGTGCAAGGAAACGCCCAGCTCCGCCCCGAACGGGGCCGCGCGGCCGACGTGGGCCTGCGCGCCCAGTCGCCAGACGCGGCACCGGTGGAAGGCTCGGTCGACCTCACCCACTTCTGGACCGACACCACCGACTCGATCATCTATTTCCAGAACGCCCAGCGCGTGCTCACCCCCGTCAACGTCGGCCGGGCCTGGGTGCAGGGGCTCGAGGCCAACCTCAGCCTGGAGGCGGCCGACGTGCTGAGCCTGCAGGGCAGCGTCACCCGGGTGACCTCGCGCAACCTGAGCCCCCAGCCCGCCGTGGCCAACAAGCAGCTCCCCCGCGTGCCCACCGTGGAGCTGGCCGCCAGCACCAGCCTCCACCAGGAGGAGCGCTGGCGGCTGGGCCACACCTGGTCGTACACCAGCGGCAATTACTGGGACGCCATCAACGCCTACGCCGCCGCCCCCCGCTCCTTGCACGGGGTCTTTGTGCGCTTCTCGCCGGGCTCCCTCTCCTACGAGATCGAGGCGCTCAACCTCTTCGACAAGACCGTTGAGGCCATGCCCCGCGACCCCTTCGCCGCCGACTCTCCCCTGGCGATCCGCCCCCTCACCGACTTCGCCGGCTACCCCCTGCCCGGCCGCACCCTGGTGGCCTCGCTGCGCTGGCGCGGCCCCACCCCGGAGGCCTCATGAAGATCCCCCTCCTGCTGCTCTTCACCGCAGCGGCCTGCGCGCCCAAGGTCGACACCGACTCCGCCAGCGGCAGCGGCGGCTCCTCGGGCGCGGGCCAGCAGCACCTTCTGTTCACCGGCGTGGCCGACGACTACTCGGTGGGCAACTTAAACAGCCTCGCCCTCGACGACTGGGCCCTCTCGGACTCGCTCACCGCCACCACCGGCGACGCCTTCGTGACCGCCGACGAGGGCACCGCCATCCAGATCAACGCCTATGGCTATGACGCGGTGCGTCTGTATGACATCGGCGACTGGGCCGCGCCGCGGGTGGAATTCTCGGTCGGCAGCGGCGCCAACCCCCACGACGCCGCGATTTGCGCCGGCTCGCTCTTTGTCAGTCTCTACCAGGAGCCGGCCCTGGCGATCTTCGATCCCGCCTCGGGCCTGCGCACTGGCGCGGTCGACCTCTCGGCCTATGACGATGGCGACGGCACCCCCGAGGCCAGCGACCTTATAGAGATCGAGGGCACGCTCTACCTCGCCTTGCACCAACTCGCCCAGGACGACGGCTGGGTGGCCGACGGCGGGCGGCTGCTGGCCATCGACTGCGCCAGCCAGACGGTCACCGGCGACTGGGCGGTGGGCCCCAACCCCACCCTCGCCCGCCGCAGCGACACCCAGCTCCTCATTCGCACGGGTGTCTACTACGATCGCGATTACAACCTGCTCCTCGACGGCGGGCTCGCCACCTTCGACCTCGCCACACAGAGCCTCTCCGCCCCTCACCTCACCGAGGCCGCGGCCGGCTACAACATCGACGAGGCCGTGGCCGTCGACGATCAAGCCCTGTTGCTGCTCTCCGACGAGGCCCTCACCTATCGGATCGGCTGCCTCGACCTCAGCAGCGGGGCGCTGTCGATCGCCGAGACCACCGACGCCTATCTGTTCACCGCGGTCACCAATGACCGCGGCGAGGCCTGGATCGGCGCGCGGGTGAGCTACGCCAACCCCGAGGCGAGCGGCGGCCTGCTGGCCTATGACGTGGCCACCTGCACCTCGCTCACCGGCGACGACTGGATTCGGCCCACCCTCTCTCCCTACTCCCTCAGCTTTTACTGATGCGCGCCGCCCTTCTCCTCCTTCTGCTGGCCTGCGACGAGGCCGACCCCTGCGTGCCGATGTGCGCAGCCGCGGCGAGCCTGTACGGCGACTGCCTGCGCGCCAGCGGCCTTGACTGGGCCGCCGCCGGCTATGCCGATCGCGCCGACTTCCTCGACGCCTGTGACACCTGGGCCTGGGAGCAGCGGGCCCTGGAGGAGGCCGAAGGGGCCCCTGGCCGCACCGACCGCGCCTGCGCCGCCCGCGAGGCCGCCTTCACCGATCCCGAGGCCACATGCGACACCTTCACCGAATTCGACTGGTCGGGGCCGCTCTCGGGCTCCTGACCGCCTGCGCCGACCCGCCGCCGCCGGTTGAGCCGATCTTCGTGCGCGGCGGCCTGATCCTCCCCGACAGAGGGCCGGGGCAGCCCCTCTCCGAGGGCCGGCGCTTTCTCACGGCCGACTGGAGGCCCGGTGCGACCTACGGCCTCGAAGATCGGGATCTGCCCACGCCGGCAACCCCCGCCTGCGTGCCGCTCTTCTCGGTGGACCTGGGCGACGTCTCCCGCCTGATCGCCGCGGGCGGCGAGTCTCCCGACACGGCCCTCGCCTGGTCGCCCGACGGCGGCCGCCTCGCCATCGGCTCTTTTCGCGGCGAGGTGCTGATCGTCGACGGCTGGACCGGCGCGGTGCGGGCGCGGCGCACGCTGAGCGAGACGATGGTGAAGGCCGTCGCCTGGTCCCACGATGGACAGACCCTCTACGCCGGCGAGCAGTCGCCCGACGCCCTGCTGCGCGCCCTCGATCCGGTCACCCTCACCGATCGCTGGACCTTTCGCTTCGCCGATCGCCTGGAGAGCAGCGCCCCGCCGCCGGGAGAAGACCTGTACGGGGTCTACTCCCTGCCGGCGATCTATGGACTGTTCACGCTCCCCGACGGCGGCCTCATCGCCGCGGGGGCCCACGGTTGGCAGGTCGACGGCCAGCGCAAGAACCGCGCCCAGGTCGTTCACCTCGGGCCCGACGGTGAGGTGCGGGCCGCCTGGCCGGCCCAGCCGGCCGACGCCACCCTCTGGCACCCCCAACTCCACGAAAAAGAAGGCCTCGTCAGCGTCGCCGTCGGTCGCTCTGCCGATGGGCCCGCCCCCGCCGACCTGCCGATCAACGGGGTGCAGCTCCTCGCCCTGCCCGAACTGCGGCCGGTCGCTGCCGCCACCCTGCCGCCGCTGGCCCCCCACTTTCGAGAGACCTTCCTGTGGGAGTCCTTCGATCTGCGGAGCGACCGGCTGCTGATGGCCACCGGCGACGGCCGGGTGCGCACGATGACCTGGGCCGACAGCACCCCCCAGCACACCCTCGACGTGGGCCTGCCCCAGATGGCCGGCGAGGTGCCGATCGCCGCCAGCATCGGCCACGCCGCCTTCGTGGGGCCCTTCACCCTGGCGATCACGTCGGGCACCAACATCCCCTACGGCGCCGCCGACCCGGCCCTGCGGCCGCCCTCGGCCCACCCCAACGAGAACACGCTCTGGGCCTGGCAGGCCGATGGCACCCTCGCCTTTTCGTACCAGGGCGCCGCCCAATTGCAGGGCATGACCCCGAGCCCGGATGAACAGACCCTCGTGGTGGGCGCCGGGCCCCGCCAGCGCGACGAGCGCGGCGACCTCTTTGGCGCCCTGGTCTTCGATCTGGGCGGAGAGGCCCGCAGCGGCGAAGCCCGACTGATCACCCGCTGCCCCACCGCCGGGCCGGTCTTCTTTCGCCAGGCGGTGCGCAGCGACGGCCGCATCGCCGTCTCCGAGTCCCCCTGGCGCAAGGGCGATCAGGTGCTGGGCGCCTATACGGTTACGGTCTTTCGGTGATCCGACCCTTGGCCGCCTGGCCCCTCCTCCTGGCCTGCGCCACGGCGCCGCCGCCCCGCGCCCACTGGGTGCCGGCCGGCCTGGAGGTCGACGCCGCCGAGCCCTTGCGGCGGCTTCGCCTCGAAGAGCCCGACGGGCGGCTGCTCACCGAGCTGCGCTACCCAAGCCCCGTCGCCGAGGCCCACCTGGACTGGGCCTGGAGCCCCGGCCAGCGCTTTGTGCTGGTGACAGAGGACGCCGAAGGCCAGACCCACCGCGAGGAGATCCAGTCTCCTTCCTCCGATCTTCCTGTGCTGGTGCTGATCGAAGCGCCTCTGGGCGCTCCCCCCGTGACCTTGTCCCGCGGCGACGCCCTGCCCTTCACCCCCGGCGACACCCTCGAGCTGAGCCTTGTGGCGCTGACGGCCTGCACGGTCGCGGCCACCCTGGACGGCGCCCCCCTCTCGGCGCCCACCCTGCGCCCAGGTGAACGGAGCCGCCTGCGCCTGCAGCCCACCGGCCCCGGCCGGCTGCGCCTCGACCTGGAGCCCGGCGGCCGACTGGAATTCGACCTGCGCCCCGAGGCGAGCACGGCGGCGGTGTCGATCGCGGCGGTGGACTTTCCCACGTCGGCCAGCGGCCTGCCCGACCCGACCCGGCCACCCGACACGATCCCCCTGCCGGCCCCGGCCTGGACGGCCCTGCTCGATCGGCTGGGGCTGGGCCTCCGCGCCCGCGACCGCGAGCTGCCCTTTGCCCACCAGACGGTGAGCGTGACCAATCCCGGCCCCGGGGCCGCCAACCTCGTGGTGCGGGCCCGGGTGCTCAATGCGGCGGGCGACGCCGACCCGCGCTTTCGACCGCGGATGCGCAGCGCCGACGATGGCACCGGGCTCGTCAGCGTGCTGCTGCGCGTGCCGCCCGGGGAGACCGCCCGCGCCACCTTGCCGCTCTTCCTCGACGAGCCAGCCCTGCCCCAACAAGGACAGTGGACCCGCGAGATCACCATCACCCCCTTCGGCGCCGCCGAGGCCACCGTCCGCTGGACCGGCCCGCTCACCGTCTCTCAAGGCGATGATCGGCTGCTGATCGGCGGCCCCCTCTCGCTCGGCGCCGCCCTGGCGGGGGTGGGCGCCCTCTTCGGGCCCGGACGCCGCTGGCTCTCGCGGGCGCCGACCCCCGATCTGGTGGTGGTGGCGCTCTTTTCGGGGCTGCTCTTTGTGGTGGGCACCGCCGCCCAGCTCCTCGGCGCCGCCCTGGGGGCGGCCCTGGGGCCCTTCTCGGTCTTCTTCACCGGGCTCGTCGACGACGCCGTCTCCTACGCCCTGCTCTCCACCCTGCTGCGCCTGCTGCCGCGCCCCGGCGTGATGGGCCTCACCGTCACCCTCACGGCCCTGCTGCGGGGCCTCATCACCGGCGGCCTGTCTCCCTTCGACCTTCTGTTCATCGGCGCCCGGGTCTTCTTTCTCGAAGGCGCGCTCTACCTCTTCGGCCTCACCCGCGGCGGCGGCGACTGGCGCCGGTCTGGCCTCTTTGCCCAGTGGCTGCGCCTGTCGGCGGGCTTTGGGCTGGCCTCGGTTGCCTCGGTGGCCAGCAGCCTGGTGCTCCAGGCCCTGCTGTACCGACTCTACTTCGCCGACGCCTATGTGCTGGCCCTGCTGCTGCTGCCGGGCTTTGTCTATGTGCTCGTCGCCCTGGCCCTGGCCCTGCCCGGCGCCCGCGCCCTGGCCCGGGTGGAGGGGGCATGCTGACGATCGAGGGCCTCTCCTTCACCTTCGCCGGCGCCCAACGGCCCGCCCTCGATGGCATCGATCTCCAGGTCTCTCCCGGCGAGCTGGTGCTGTTGGCCGGCCCGACGGGCTGCGGAAAGTCCACCCTGCTGCGCCTCGCCGCCGGGCTGCTGCCCCGCTACCGGCCGGGCCGCCGCGAGGGCACTGTGCAGGTGGGCGGCGCCGAGGTGCTCTCCCTCTCGCCGGCCGCCCGGGCCCAGCGTCTCGCATTTGTGTCGCAGATCCCCGGCGATCAGCTCGTCACCCACTCTCTCGGGGCGGAGGTCGCCTTCGCCGCCCGCATCGCCGGCCTGCGCGGCGAGGCCCTGGCGGCGCGGGTCTCGGCGGGGCTGCGCCAGGTCGGCCTGCCCGATGAGCCCGCGCGTAGCACCCGGGCGCTGTCGGGCGGCCAGCAGCAGCGCCTCGCGGTGGCGGCGGCGCTGTCCGCCGGCGCGCCCCTGCTCCTCCTCGACGAGCCCCTGGCCAGCCTCGATCCCGGCGGGGCCCGCGCCCTGCTCCTCCACCTTCGGGCGCTCTGTGATCAGGGGCTCGCCATCCTGATGGTGGAGCACCGGATTGAGCTGGTGCTGCCGGTGGCCAGCCGCTGCCTGGGGCTCGTGAACGGTCGCGCCTGCCCGGCGCCCCTGCGCTTCAGCCGGTCGGGGGTGCGCCAGCCCCGCGATCCGGGCCCGCCCCTGCTGCGACTGACCGATGCCCGCTTTGCCCACCCCGGCGAGGCCGACCGCGCCTACGCCATCGACGGGGTCACCCTGGAGGTCCGCGCAGGTGAACGGATCGCCCTGGTGGGGGCCAACGGCGCCGGGAAGAGCACCCTGCTGCGCCTCCTCGGCGAGGCGGCCCGCGCCGGGAAGGTGTCGGCGGTGGCCATTCCCCAGGACCCCGACCTGGCCCTCTTCTGCGACACCGTCGAGGCCGAGCTGGCCTTCGCCCCCACCGAGCGGCGGCTCGCCGACCGCGAAGCCCGCGTCGGAGCCGCCCTGCGGGCCCTGGACCTGGTGCCCCTGGCGGCGGAGGCGCCGCAGTCTCTCTCGCGTGGCCAGCGCCTGCGCGTCGCCGTGGCCGGGGCCCTCACCGCCGGGCCGCGCTTGCTGCTGCTCGATGAGCCCACCGCCGGCCAGGATCTGCCCCAGGTCGACGCCATGATGGTGGCCCTCGA
>JBEIQK010000649.1:0-3864 GCA_040376505.1 Alphaproteobacteria bacterium
GCCCCGCCCGCGCCCGCCCTTGGGCCGATCCCCCCCACCACGCCGACCTCCTCCACCCCGAAGGGGTGCGCGCCGAGCGGGTCTTGGAGCTCTTCCTCTACGGCGGCCTCGGCCCCTTCGAGAGCTTCTACGTCGTCGAGGAGAACGGCCGGCCCGACGACCCCACCTACCCGAATGAGCAGTGGCACCTCTTCGGCGCCGCCCAGGCCGCCGCCTGGGAGGGCTGCGGGGTCGGCGCCGACCTGCTGCCCTTCGCCACCGACGCGCTGGGCCAAAGCGTGAAGCTCGGGCCCCTGGTGGAGCCCCTGCGGCAACGCCCCGATCTGCTCGACCGCATGCGCATCCTCGTCATGCGCCACGATCTGGAGCCCCACGAGGCGGCGATCCCCTACGCGCTCACCGGCCTGCGCCTCGGCAACGCCCGCCTCGCCAGCCTCGGCGCCAGCGTGCAGCGCTACTTCCAGGACCGCGACGAGACCGGCCGGCGCCTGCCCTACAGCTATGTGCTCTACCCAGGCACCGAGATCCCCACCGACAACTTGCGGGCCAGCGTCGCCGTCGGCCTGCACCCCGGCTCGGCCCGCCCCCTCAACCTGCGCATCGACGACAGCGAGGCCCTGGCCGCGCTGATGGCCCGGGCCACCGTCGGCGAGGCCCGGGCGGCCATCGACGCCCTGCACGCCCACTACCTGGGCCAGCAGCGGGCCCGCTACACCACGGCCACAGGCCTGCGGCTGCCCGCCCGCGGCCTTGATGAGCACGGCATCGCCAGCGAGGCCATGGCCGAGGCGCAGGCGCTCGGCGAGGTCTTCCGCTCGGCCAACCTGAAGGCCGAGCGGCTCAGCTCCTGCGTCATGGAGCCCGCCGCCTCCACCATCGGCCTCGGCATCGGCCTCGCCACCCACCTGCTCCGCCACCCCCAAACCCCGGCCCGCCACGTCACCGTCTTCGACGGCGGGCTCGTCACCGCCTCGGGGGGCGGCGGCTACGACGTCCACACCCACCACCTGCGCGACACCTCCCGCAACCTGCTGCACACCCTGTCGCAGCTCACCGCCCGCATCAACATGCCGGGCGAGGGCGACCCGGCCAAGATCGACCTCGACGACACGATGATCGTGCTCAACACCGAGTTTGGCCGCACCCCCTATGTGCAGCCATACAGCCGCAACGGCACCAACCACCACCCCTACGGCTACGTCACCGTGCTGATCGGCGGGCCGATCCGCGCCGAGCAGCGCGGGGTGGTGGGCGCCATCGGGCCCGACGCCTGGGCCGACCGCTGCCTCACGCCGGCCGAGTCGCGGGCCGCCGTGCTCGCCGCGATGGGCATCTACCCCTTCACCCAGGAGAGCTTCACCATCGGTGATCTGCGCGGCCTCGCCGATGAGGGCGACGCGCTGGCCTGGCTCAACGAGATCGTGCTGGGGGTGAAGCCATGATCCCGCTGCTCTTCGCGCTCGCCTGCGGCGAGGGCCCCGCCCCCAAGGCCCCCGAGGCGCCGCCCGAGACCTGTGACGCCGGCGACGAGGCCTGGGTGCAGCGGGTCATCCCCTACGTCTGGGGCCGCAAGCCCCACGGCGCCGCCGAGGTCAAGCTCTGGGCCGCCGCCGCTGAGCGCTACGGCCGCGACGAGGCGGTGCGGGCGATGGCCCGCGATCCCGCCTGGGGCCAGCGTTGGGGGGACTGGATCCGCGACAACCTCGACGTGGCGCGCGTCGGCGACAAGCTCAACCAGGCCTGCTACGCCGGCCGCCTGCTCTCCGAGGACAAGGGCGAGCTGGCCGCCTTCCTGGCCACCACCGATCCCGCCGAGGGCCGCTGGGCCGCCCCCTTCACGATGGCTGATCTGATCGCCAGCGCCCTCGCCCGCGACGAGCTGTCGGTGATCTACCGGGCCCACCTCTTTGGCCGGATGAGCCGGCCCCTCCAGGGCGCCAACGTGGGCCCCGCCGAGCTCGAAGAGGCCCGCCGCACCAGCTTTGGCGAGAGCTTCTTTCAGCGCTACCTGCACCGCGATCTGACCTGCATCGCCTGCCACAACGGGAGCTGGTCGGCCACCGGCGACCCCGACCCGGCCAAAGACCGCACCTGGGAGATCCCCGGCCTCTTCGAGCAGGCCCTGCTGGGCTCCTCCTTCGGCCGGCCGGCCAGCGAGGCCTACGCCATGTTCCGCACCGACGGGGTGCTGAGCGGCAGCGCCCAGCCCTGGGGCATGGCTTCGGTCTGCGGCACCTTCACGCCGCCCGGCGCGGTGGAGGAGGACGATCTGCTCGGCCACGAGGCCTTCTTCATCGAGGCCTTCGGCACTACCGGCAGCGTTTGGGACATCGAGCGCTACCTGCACGCCGGCGTCGATCAGCTCGACGCCGAGGGCCTCGTCGTCAAGCCCGACGGCTCGGTCGATGGTCCCGCGGCCTTTGGCTGGCTGGTGGCCGAGACCCTGGCCGACGCCGCTTGGGAAGAGGCCACCGGCCGGCGCCTCACCGTGGCCCACGGCTTTGCGCGCAATGAGGCCCAGCGCGACACCCTCGATCGGCTCACCGGCGGCCTCGTCGACGGCGGCTACTCCCTCGTCGAGCTGGTGGTGAACATCACCACCGATCCCGTCTACAATTCCGGCGCGCCCGCCTCCTGCGAGGCCCAGGCCCGCGGCGCCCCCGCCCTGCTCGACCCCTGGACCCCGGCCGAGGTCGATCCGGCCCTGCGCGGCAACGGCGCCGGCGATCTGGCCCACCGCCACGACGCCCGCACCCTGGTGCGCGGGGTGCACGACGCCATGGACTGGCCCCAGCCGGCGGCCTTTCCGGCCTTTGGCGACCCGATGGCGGAGCTGATGGTGGCGCTCGGCGCCTACGCCCGCGAGAGCCAGCCGGGCTTTCGCGGCACCGATCTGCAGGGCCTGCTGGCCTTTGAGGAGGCCTACGGCGCCTGCGCCCAGCCGGCCGCCCAAGGAGCCGGCGACGGCTGCGCGCCCACCCCCACCCACGGCGGCTGCGCCGGCTGCGACTGCCAGGACTGCGTCTGCGCCGCCGACCCCTACTGCTGCGACGTGCAGTGGGACGCCGCCTGCGTGGACCTCTGCGAGGGCGACTGCGGCGGCTGCGGCGGCGGCCTCGCCGAAGCCAGCCCCGACGCCGTCGATCAGCTCCTGATCGCCGCCGCCGACCAGAGCCTCAGCCTGCGCGACGTGGTGCTGGGCCTCAAAGACCGCCTGCTCGCGCAAGGCGCCTTGGACGCCGAAGAGGAGGCCCTGATCGCCGCCCTCCTGGAGACCGAGCTCGACCGGCCCGTCACCGCCGAAGACGCCGTGGAGCCGCGCCTGCGCCTGCTCTGCGGGGCCCTGCTGGCGAGCCCGCTCGGCTTCCTCTCCCTCGACGCCGGCGCCGCCGGCCCGGTGCCCGCCCTGGCGCTGGGCGTCGATGAGGCCTGCGACCGCGCCACCGCCTTGCTGGCCGCCCAGGGCCACGCCTTTTCCTGCGCCGAGGTGCTGCCATGAGCCTGCTCCTGCTGCTGCTCGCCTGCGGAGAGGCCCCCAAGAAGGCCGATCGCGCCGACACCGCCGAGGCCTGGGAGCGCCCCACCTTTGAGGGAGACGGCCTGCCCGCCAGCCCCGACACCGGCCACCCCCGGCCGAGCTCCTCGCCCGAGAACACCGACACCGCCAGCGGCGGCGACACCGGCGAGGCCGAGCTGCCCAGCTTGATCATCACCGATGGGCTCTTCACCACCTTCGGCGGCACCTTCGCCTACCTCGTGCTGAGCGGCAGCTACGTCTCCTGCTACGACGCCATCGTGGGCGGCGCCTTCCCCGAGGGCATCTACATCCAGCTCCAGGCCGGCGGCGAGGGCGACGGCGGCGGC
>JBEIQK010000921.1:0-2393 GCA_040376505.1 Alphaproteobacteria bacterium
CTGGAGCCCTGCGGTGACGATCCCCGGGGCGGTGCGCATCCGCCTGCCGGTGCCCCAGGCCCTGCGTTTCCTCGACCGCCCCGCGACGAGCTCGGCGCCGCCGGCCTCTTCGGAGGCTGCGGCGCAGGTTCTTCGGCCGGCGGTGATCCCGTCGACACCTCCAGGGCCCCGCCCGCCGGACGCCGATCGCGCCCTTCCCGGGCCTTCAAGTGGGAGCGCCGTACCGCGCCATCCGTGGAAGGCGGGCGCGGTGGCCCGGATTCGCACCTCCCTGCGCTATCTGCGCGGCGAGGTGGGCCTCTTCGGCGAGCCCACGCCCCAGCGGGCGGACAGCGAAGGACAAGCGACCCCATCGCGGCAGGCGCGGGCGGCCGAGGCCGCGACCCGGGAGACCCGGAGCCCTCCAATCCCCGTCGGCGCCCGCCGCGGTCGCGCCGGCGATGGGCAGGCGCCGACCCCTTCGGCCCGTCGGAAGGCGGTGCGGTCGGAAGGGCCTGCGTCATCGGAGAGGGGCGCTGGGCCTGTCGTTGCGACGACCGCCAGCCCCTCCTCGGTGAGGCGCCTGGCGACACGCGGGTCTTCGGAGACCGGCCCGACCGAAGGACCGCTGCCTTCGAACCAACCGCCCGCCGCGCGCCGCCTCTCGGCCGCCAACGCGGCGCCGCGCGGGCCTTCGGGGCTGGGCGCCCTCGGCCTGGGGTGGCGCCTGGTCGCCGTCACGACCTCTCCGATCGAGCCGGCGGGCCGTGACCTCCCTCAAACCGCCACGTCGGCGACGCAGGGGAGCCCAAGCGCCCAGGGCCGCCTGGCGCCACCCAGGCTCTCGGCTCACACCCTGCGGGAATTCGCACGCGCGCTGCGCAGGAGCGGACTGTGGCGTGGCCTTACCGCGCCATTGAGCCTGTCCCGCGGCGTTGGGACGCCAACCGCGCCGCGCATCGCGGGTGTGCGGACGGTGAGCCTCCGACCGCTGCCCGAGAAGGAGCGGAGCGCCGACCCGACCGGTTCCGCGCCCACCCCGGAGTCGAAGCGCGCCACGCCGAGCCAAAGCCCCCAACGCGCCGGCCTGCCGGTAGCCGGGAGCCCGACCCCCACCGTCGCGCCCTCTTCCCCCAGAACGAGCCTGCCAGCGCCGTCTCCGGGCAGCCGGACCCGCAGAGCTCTTGGGCAACCACCCCTGAGCCCGACCCTGCACGGCCTGTGGAGCCCCGGCGGCCGAGGTCGGGCGACGCCCGCCTCCGATGGCGCCGAGACACCGGCCCGACCGCTTCCTGCGCTCGGCAGCGGGCCCCTGCGCGCGACCACCAGCCCTGCGTCGCCGAGCCTCGCGCGACCCTGGAGCGCCGGATCTACGGGCAGACAGGGCCAGGCCCTTGGCGAGCCCGCCGCCGGGGGCATCCGCGAAGATGGGCCCAGGGTCGCGCAGCGAGCAGCCCTGGCCAGCGCACCGCGCAGCCGAGGGGCGGCGGGACGTGGGTTCGCCCTTCGCGCGCCCCGCGCCCTCGCGAGCCCCCCTCCCAGCGCCTGGGAGCCCGGCCACAGCCCCCCAAGGGCCCCAGCACGCGCCCTTCGAGGCGCGGCGCCCAGCGTCTGGCTCGTTGGGCCAAGGTCCGCCCCGCCGCCTGGAGGAGCCCGTCAAGGCAGCGAGGCCGATCGCAGCGTCGCCGCCCGCCCACCCGAGCGCGGCCCTCGCGTCAGCGCCCGTGGACATTCGGCGTCGAGCACCCCAGAGCGGGCCCTCCGGCGGGGTCCTCACAGCCAGGGCGCCGGTGGAGACACGCAGTCGAGCACCCCAGAGCGGGCCCTCCGTCGAGGTCTTCACAGCCAGGGCGCCGGTGGAGACATGGCGCCCCCTCCCCCCATCCGGGCCCTCCGTCGAGGTCTTCACAGCCAGGGCGCCGGTGGAGACATGGCGCCCCCTCCCCCCATCCGGGCCCTCCGCGCCGCGCATCTCAGCCGGAGCGCCAGTGGCAGTTCCGCCGACCCTCGCAGCACAGGCGCCGAGGTCAACCCCACCGCCGAGCGGCCCACCAACGCCCTCCGCGGCCTCAGCGCCGGCGGCCACCGGAGCCTGCCCGGCCGGGCCCTCCGGGGTCTTCCCCGCAGCCTCTGGGAGAGCCGACGCGAGGCCACAATTCGCTCGGAGCGGGCCCTCGACGCCCCGCCTCGCCAAGACCGCTCGACCCGAACCCCAGGCGGCGCCCCCAGCGGCGAGAGATCCGATGGGCGCTGGGCGGCAGGCCCCACCGCGCGCGCCCTTGGGGCGGCAGCAGAGATGACACCGCCGCCCAACGCCCGCAGCGTGGGGGCTGGCAACCCACCGGCGCCCCCCCTCAAAGACACCGACCAACAGGCCCTTTCGCCCACGACCTCCTCGAAGGTCGCGACCCGCC
>JBEIQK010000868.1:0-2634 GCA_040376505.1 Alphaproteobacteria bacterium
CAGACCCTGGACGAAGACGCCATCGACCCCGCCACCTGGTACCTCGACGCCGATGGCGACGGCTACGGCGACCCTGAGACCGCGCAAGTTTCCTGCGAAGCCCCCGCCGGCTACCTCGACGAAGGCACCGACTGCGATGACACCGCGCCCGCCACCCATCCTGATGCGGCGGAGCTGTGTGACGGCATCGACAACAACTGCGATGGCGCGCTCGATGAGCCCCCCGTGGTGGGCGGCGATTGGTTCCCCGATGTCGACGGCGACGGGTTCGGCGACCCCATGGGCGCGCCCGGCTGCCGGCCAGCCGACGGCCTCGTACAAAACACGCTCGACTGTGATGACTTCGACAACACCGTTCACCCCGACGCGGAAGAGCTCTGCAGCGACGGCATCGACAACAACTGCGATGGTGGCGCCGGAAGCTGCGACTGGCCGGCCTACCTGGACCTGGACACCTTCCCCAGCATTCGCGGAGAGAGCCTGGGAGAATGGGCTGCCAACACCCTGCATCGGGCCGACATCAACGCGGACGGCGATCCGGAGCTGTTGATGGGCATCGCCAACCTGGAGTCGACCAGCGGGGACATGAATGTCGGAGGTATGACCCTGTGGACGGACCCGCCATCTAGTCCGCGCGTAACTTCTGACGCCAACGCCACCTGGTGGGGAGACGCGCCCTGGCAGTTCGTTGGGCATGCCAGCGCCGTCTGTGACTTCAACGGAGACGGAATCGACGATGTCATCGTCTCCGCGGTCGGCACCGATGTTGGAGCCACACTGGGAGCTGGCGCCATTCATGTGCTATTGGGACCCAACTCCCTCACCACCGCCCCCCTGGCAAACCTCGCCGACTGGTCGATGTACGGAGATGACAGCCTGGAGCTCTTCGGCTACAACCTCCAGTGTGTGCCCGACATGAGCGGCGACGGCCTGCCCGACCTGATCCTGGGCTACGGAGGACAGGGGCACCCCGACACCGACAACTACGGCATGGCCAACCTCATCACCACCAAAGACACCAGCCTCACCAGCTACGCCGAGGTCTCCGACGCCAAGATCTACGGCACCGAAGAAAACAACAATGGAATGGGCTCCGGCATCGAAGCGGTCGACTATAACGGTGACGGCCTCACCGACTACGCCGTGGGCTGCCCGATCGAAGACGGGTACGCCTACCTCTTCGAGTCCCCCGTGACCGGCACCCTCACCCAGGACGACGCCACCGTCACCTTTTGGCCCGAAGTGAACGGCGGCACCACCGGCTCTCGCTTCGCGGCGCTCGGCGACCACAACGCCGACGGCTATGAAGACCTCGCCATCTCGGCCCGACAGGTCGGCTACGGGGCCGTCTACCTCGTCTGGGGAACAGGCGGCCCTACCGATGTCAACCTCACAGACGCGCCCGCCAAGTTCCGCGGTGACCTCCGCTATGGCTTTGGCGCCGACATCTTCAACCTCTCCGACATCAATGGCGATGGAGAGCTCGACCTCGCGATCGTCGAGTACGTGACTCCCGCCAGTGACGCCAACCTCTTCTTTGGCCCTTTCCACGGTGGTGGGGTGCGCTACCAATCCGACGCCGACGTCTGGCTCGACGGCGACAGCACCGACACCTTCTACACCTTTGTCTCCAACATCGGCGACTGGAACGGCGACAGCGTCCCGGAGCTGGCCGTCTCCTCATCGGAGCACGACGGCACCTACGACGGGGAAGGCCGCGTGCTCTTCATCACCGGCTTCGGCCTGTAGCCCTCACCCCCGTCGGCGCCGCCCCAGCAAGGCCAGACCCAGCGCCGCCATCCACCCGCTGGCCGCCGGTCCATGGGCGCAGCCCTTGCCCGCAGCCCCCTCCTCCGCCGAGGCCGACGCCTCTTCGTCGCACTCCTCGTACACCGTCTCCGGCGGCGGGTCGGTCGGCGAGCCATCGCACCAGGTCTCGATGCAGGCGAAATTCCCCTCATTGGCGTCGGCGTAGGTCAGGACCTCGGGCTCGGTGATGTTGGTGGTGTAGAGCATCAGGTCCTCCACCGCCGTCTCCCGATTGTATCGCATGTGCAGGCGGGTGAGATAAGGCCAGTCGCCCGAGGTCGCGTCAAAGCCCAACTCGCTGAGCACATCCCCTTCATAGGTGCCCTGAAAGGGATTGACATTGGTACAGGGGCTGCAGTTGCCCGCCAGGTCGGCGAACTCCAAGGTCCAGGCCGCCCCACCCGTCGCCGCCCAGGCCGCGTCAAAGCGCTTGCCCTGATCGGCCGAGAAATTGCCCGGATGCTCCGTGCCCCAAACGCAGGTCTCCGGCACGCTGAACTCCGGGTAGTTGGACAGACCCACCCGCCCCTGCGACTCCGGCGTGAGCGTGTAGATCACCATGTCCTGGTTCTCCACCGCCGACAAGGCCGCCAACCGAATCGGGATCGTCATCACCTCCGCCGCATAGGAGACCTGCAGGGGCATGAGCGGCGTCCCATCCGCCGAGGTCGCCTCGGCCGAGACCTTGGCCACCAGGAAGTAGCTTCCCGCCTCGATGTACTCGGCCAGCCGCTCCTCGGCGCCCTCGGGCAGGTAGTAGCCATTGTCATCGAGCCAGCGCTTGAGGTCTGTCGACTCTTCGGCCGACAGGATTGAGATGATGTA
>JBEIQK010000803.1:0-2928 GCA_040376505.1 Alphaproteobacteria bacterium
CACCGTGTCGGCGCCTGCGCTTCGGTCGCTCGACATCAGCGGCTCCTCCGACGTGGTGGTGGAGGTGGGCGACCCCAAGACCGCCGCCGGCCTCGCGCTCGACCTGCTGGAATTCGCCTCCCTCTCCGGCGGCGGCAGCCTCCGTTCGCGCGCCCCCCAACACGCCCCCTCCCTGCATGTCGACGTGAGCGGGTCTGGCAGCGCCCACTTCGACGATCTGTCGCTGGGCCAGCTCACTGTGGAGCTCAGCGGCTCCGGCCTCCTGGAGGCCGCCGGCACCGCCGAGGAGAACAAGGCCGAGGTCAGCGGGAGCGGGGCGCTGCTGTGCCGCCGCCTCCGCGCCGACAGCGTCAAGCTCGACATCTCCGGCTCAGGAGATGCGACCGTCTATGCCAAGAACGAGGTGAACATCAACCTCTCGGGCAGCGGCGACGTAGACGTCTGGGGCGCGCCCCCCTCCGTTCACACCGAGATCACCGGCAGCGGCGATGTGAAGTTCCACGACTGACCAAACCCGCGCGATCGGTGACCCTGGCAGGCCGGCGCCCATGACACCGAGGTTCATCCCGGCGCCGCCGGGGTGAGCGGGGATTGGGGCAGGCGGAGGATCAGCCACACCGAGGCGCCCAGGATCAGGATCGTCTGCGTCATGCTCCACACCAGGCCCGGCGCGCTCAACCCCGGTGGGGCGATGAAGGCCGCCAGCCACAGCGCGAAGAGGCCGACGGCGCCGATCGGGCGGCGCACCTCGACCGAGAGGAGGGTGATCGCCCAGAGCAGACCAAAGGACGCATACCCGGGCGCAAAGGGGCTCTGCATGGCCGCCACCGTCAGCAGCGCCATCCAGCGGATCGCCTGCTCCCGTCGGTCTCCCCCGCGCCGGGCCACCATCACGGAGAGGAGGACCACCCCCAGGGTGTACATACGCCCGATCACGCGACCGACCGCCCAGGGGTCGCCGACGTCAAAGCCAAAGTGCTGCAGCTTGAAGGCAAATCCAAACAGCGACAGGTTGGTCGAGAGGCCCGCCTCGGTCGCCATCGGGGGAAAGGCGGCCCCGGAGCTCAGTCGCGGCAGGGCGTAGGTCACAAAGGCCTGCAGGGGCTCCAGGCCGTAGCGCAGCAGCGCCACCGCGAAGAGGAGGGCGCCCAGGCCTGCCGCGAAGGCCGCGCTCCGAAAGCGCCGCTGAACCAGGAGGACCACGCCCAGGACCCCCGGCGAGATCTTGGAGAGGATGGTGAGGGCCAGGAGCGCGCCGCCGACGGCATCGCGGCGGCGGTCGAAGGCGGCCATCGCCAGGATCGAGAGGATGACGGTGGCGAGATGGAAATTGCCGATCTGGAGGACGAGGAGGACGGGGACGGTCCCGAAGAACAGGGCCGCGAGCAGGAGGGCCCGGTGGGCCCCCGGTCCGTTCAACCAGCGCGTGACAAACCACAATCCGAAGGCGATGAGGCCTCCGTTGAGGCCAAACCAGAGGGCCCGCTGGGCCAGAAAGTCCCCGCGCCACGGCGCGAGGGGCGCCAACACCAGCAGAAAGGGGGGTGGGTAGCTGAAATTGTCGAGCTCGAAGGGCGGGTAGGGGTCTTCGGCCCCTTCAGGCCGGGGCGGCAGTCCGGTGGAGCCATACCACCAGGTGTCATCGTAGAGGTTCTCCACCCCCTGATCGGCCAGCGCCTCGGCGCGGACATAGGCGGTGAGGCAGCTGTGGGAGTCCAGGAAGGGGATCCCCGGCATGACCTCCATGTCCACCCGGGTCGGGTCGCCGGCGAAGACGGTCTGCCGCGCCGTGGCGCTGAGGGAGACGAGCGCCATCACGACATAGAGGGCGGTCAGCCTCGGATGGAGGGTGGCCAACCCATCGAGGGAGGCCGGGAGCCGGGGCGTCCACCACCGGAGGAGCGCCGCGTTGCCGGCTGCCACCAGCAGGAGGGTGAACAGACCGGTGAGGCCCAGGGACAGGGCGCCGGCGAGGGCCCCCGCGGCCGCCCCACCCACGATCAGCGCGGTCGTCGCGCTCCGGCCGCGCCAGGCGCAGAGCGAGGCGACCGCGGCGATGGCGAGGGCGGCCAGCGTGATGGAGACGGCGTCTCCGGCGAGACCGAAGAAGTGGCCGAGGGGGCGCCAGGCCCCCTGGGCGACGATGGGCGAGAGGAGGAGGGCCACCAGGGCGTGGAAGCCGGCCCGCTCTGGGCTCAGGGGCCCCTTCTGTGTCGGTTCGTCGGCCATGGGGGCTCCTCAAGGAGGCCAGTGGGGAGATGGGGGGAGCGAGCCCGAGAGCGGCGCCGAGGCGGCCGTCAGAGCGTCTTCAGGTACTCGACCAGCGCCCACCGGTCTTCGGTCGACAGGGCTGTCCCGTATTCGTGGCCGACATTGTGGTTGCCGGTGAGCGAGGTGTCGAGCACCCAGGGCGCCTCCCCCTCGCTCACATAGCCGACCTTGATCGGGTCATACTCCCAGCGGCCCACCGAGAAGCGGGCCGGCCGCTCGGCTGCGGGCCGGAGGAGATCGTAGAGGGAGGGCACCGAGCCATTGTGCAGATAGGGCGCCGAGGCCCAGATCCCGTTGAGGGGGCGGGCCTTGTAGGAGCGGAGATCGGCGGTGGGGTCGGCCTCGGTGGCGGGGTGGTGGTCTCCCTGCTTCTTTGTCTCTTCGAGCCCGTTTCGCTTCGCGTAGCCAAGGGCCAGGGCTGCGGCGGTCGGTTGGGCGGAGAGGGCGCCCACGACGAGGTCTTTGAGCAGGTTGACCCCGGACTCGGTGGCGCCGTAGCGGGTCACTCCGTCGGTGGAGATGGCGCCTTCGAGGACCCCGGTCGGCGCGCGGGTGTGGATGAAGTTGTCCACGCTCTGGGGGTCTGTCCCCACCACATCCACCGCGGTGATCATCGCGGTGACCGTGCGGCGCGGATCATCGCGGTCGAGGAGGGCG
>JBEIQK010000383.1:0-6068 GCA_040376505.1 Alphaproteobacteria bacterium
CTGTCGCTCTGGCTCGGCTGCCAGCCCGATCCGCCTGCCGTGCCCCTCGTTCCCGAAGCCGCCGACCCCGCCGACTTTGAGGCCCGGCGGCGCGCGATCGTCGGCGATCTCAAGGCCCTCACCTCCGATCTGGAGGCGGCCGGGCGCTACGACTGCTGCATCGACAAGCCCTGCCTGCACTGCGCCCGCATGGCCGGCGGCTGCCGCTGCGGTGAAGGCCTCCGCAAGGGCGAGCCCGTCTGCGAGGAGTGCGCCCTGATGTGGCGCAAGGGCCGAGGGGCCGAGCCCGGGGTGGATCCCGCCTCGGTGCGATCCTTCCTCGAAGCCAGCGATCGCGGAGAGGGCCATCCCGCCTGCGGATGCGGAGAAGCGGCCGCCCAAGGCACGAAAAATTGACGAGATCGGCCCCGGCGCGACGGCGGGCCCGAATGCCGATAGAACACCGGGCGTTCGGATGGCAGCCGCCTCACCGCGGCGGGCCGCCGGGCCACCTGGCGCCAGGACTGAAGACCCTGGGCTGGGCTCCTGAACCTGATTCTGCTGGAGTCGTCATGCTTCGTACCTCGAGCCTCCTTGTTGCCTCCCTGCTCCTCTCGGGCACCGCTCTCGCCAAGAAGGGCGGCGATGACGACGGCAAGATCCGCGTCAAGCTGAGCACCGGGCTCTACTCGGTCGACAAGGCCGAGGTCGCCTACGACGGCGACGACGTGGGCACCACGAAGACCAACACCGCCTCGCTGGGCTTTGGCGGCTCCCGCTGGCAGGTCGGCTACCTCCTCGGTGAGGGCATCGAGCTGGGCGCCATCGTCGGCTACGCCAGCACCAAGGGCACCTTCGAGCCGGCGGAGGGCGACAGCGTCGACTTCGACCCCGCCTCCACCGTCGAGCTCGCCCCCTACTTCGCCTACAACCACAACGTGAACGACCAGCTCACCGCCTACGGCGAGGCCCACGTCGGCATCCGCAACTCCACCTCCTCCACCGAGACCATCGACGCCAACGGCGACTCCTCGAGCGTCGAGTCGGTCACCAAGGCCAAGCCCATCGGCATCGGCGCGGGTGTGCGCATCCGCGTCCTGAAGAAGGCCAGCTTCGACATCGGCGCCGAGTACGAGATGAGCAAGCCGGTGACCGAGGTGGACGGCGAGTCCGACGACAAGCTCGAGATCAAGCAGAGCACCATCGGCCTGCGCACCGGTCTCTCCATCCGCTTCTAGTCCGCGGCGGGCCCGCCCATCCGGCGGGCCTTCGACCCCAGGCTCAGCCCGGGTTCAGCGCAAGGCTGGACTCGGGCTGAACGCCGTTGGGGGCAGCGCGAGCCCCAGCGCCCGCGCCACCTCCACCCGCCGCAGGGCCGCAGCGCCGGCGAGCAGGGCTTCGGCCACGTCGACCACCCGGCGCGCTTCGAGGGGCTCCAGCAGGCTGCCGCGGGCCCAGTCGTTGAAGAGGCCCATCGCCGGCCCACACCAGATCTGGTAGTCGCGGCGCCGATCCGGGTCGCCGACGCGGGCCCAGCGGCTGGACAGACCCAGGTACCAGCGAAAGACCAGGGCCATCTGGTGGTGCGGATCGGCCTCGGCGCGGGCCAGCTCGCGGGGATCGCGGGCCGCCCAGAAGGCCCGGGTGTCGGCCCAGACCTCGGCGAAGGTGCGCCGCAGCGTGTTGGACTCCACCCGCTTGCGCTCTTCGGGCGGGATCTCGTCGAGGGTGCGGTAGCGGCGGTACAGCTCGTAGAGGCGCTGGGCGCGCTGGGCCCAGAGGCTGCCCTGGCCGAGGACCTGCACCCGGGCGCCCATCTCGAACATGTCGGGCGCCGGGCCGGTGGTGCAGTCGGCCACCCCGGCGGCGGCCAGCATCATCTTGGCGAGGCCGCTGGTGCCCGCCTCCACGCAGGCCTGGTTGATCGAGCCGGTGAGCACATAGTCGGCGCCAAGCGCGAAGGCGGCGTGAACGCTGGTGGGGTCGCCGAGGCCGCCGGCCGCACCGATGTGGATGGAGACGCCGCGGGCGGCGTAGCCCTCTTCGGCCATCACGCGGGCGCGCAGGCGGGTGAACATCGGGATCAGGGCGACCAGGGGCCGGTGATCGGTGTGCCCGCCGCTGTCGGCCTCCACCGTGATGTCTTCGGCCATCGGCAGGAGCGCGGCCAGGGGAGCGACCTCAGCCGGGAGGGCGCCCGCGGCGATCAGCTCGGCGACGAGCTTTGCCGGGGGCGGCCGCAGGAAGAGCTCGCCCACTTCGGCGCGGCTCACCTTGGCGAAGACGCGATTGGGGGCCACGATCCGTCCGCCGGCGTCGCGGTACACGCCGCTGAGGCGGTAGCGCACCAGGGCCGGCGTCAGGCTCATGAAGGCGCTGGCCGAGACCCGGCGGCAGCCGAGGCGCAGGAGGAGGTCGACCGTCGCTTCTTCAACCCGGGGCTCGGCGGGGTTGTGCAGCAGGTTCACGCCCCAGGCCTGGGTGTCGCCCAGCGCGGCGGCGATCCGCCCGATGGAGCGCTCCACCTCGGCGAGCTCGAGGCCGCCTGCGCCGTAGAAGCCCATCAGGCCGGCCGAGCCCATGGCGATCACCATCTCGGGGCTGGCGATTCCGCCGGCCATCTCGCCCGCGATGTAGGCGGCGCGAACGCCGTGGGCGGCCCGGAAGGAGGCGGCGCCCAGATCGGCGATCTCCACGACCGGCAGCGCCACATCGCCGGGCGCCGGCTGGACGCGGGCGAGGCCGCCGCCGATCCACAGCGGACGGCGCCGATCGTGCAGGGCAGCCACCAGCGCCTCGCCCTGGAGGGCCGGCGGCTGCAGCGCCCGCCGCTGGTGCAGCTCCCCCTCGGGGAGGCGGGTGTGGATCTCGACCTCGGCGGCCTCACGGCGCAGGGTGAGGCCCACCTCGCCGTCGATCAGCTCCAGCGTGGCCCCCTCGGGGAGCAAGGCGATCAGCGGGTCGAGGCCCAACTCGTCGACGGCAGCGCGCAGGCCGCCGCCGACCCCGCTGTCCATCCGCGCGAGGCCGCCCTCGCCGCGCAGGGCGTAGGACCCGGGGCGCAGCTCGGCCTGGATGAAGGCGATCAGGGCATCCACGAGGAGATCGGCGTGGGGGTTGGCGGCGTCGGCGTTCATGGGGGCTCCCGGCCGGGTCGACTATCGCAGGGGTGGACGCGGCGCCGGGCGCGGCGCTAAGCCCATCGGCCCTTGGTTCTGGCCGGAGCACCGATGCACAATCCCGTCCCTGTCGCGATCCTCGGCGCCACCGGCATGGTGGGCCAGCGCATGATCGAGCGCCTCGCCGGCCATCCCTGGCTGCGCCTCGTCGCGGTGGCCGCCTCTGCCCGCTCCGCAGGCCGACCCTACGGCGAGGCCGCGATCTGGCGCCTCCCCGGCGAGCTGCCCGAGGCGGTCGCGGCGATGCCGGTGCTGCCCTGCACCCCCGCGGCGATGCCGCCCGGCGTCCGCCTCGTGCTCTCGGCCCTCGACAGCGGCGTGGCCGGCGAGATCGAAGCAAGCTTTCGCGACGCCGGCTTCGCGGTGGTCACCAACGCCGGTCACTTTCGCATGGACCCCCAGGTGCCCCTGGTGATCCCCGAGGTGAACCCCCACCACCTGTCGCTGCTCGATGATCAAGGCCCGGGCTTCATCGTCGCCAACGCCAACTGCTGCGCCATCCCGCTGGTGATGGCCATGGCGCCGCTCCACGCTCGCTTTGGGGTGCGCGCGGCGGTGGTGAGCACCTGGCAGGCCGTCTCCGGGGCCGGCTACCCCGGCGAGAGCGCCTGGGACATGATCGGCAACGTCCACCCTCACGCCGGAAACGAAGAAGAGAAGCTGGCGATCGAGCCCCAGAAGATGCTCGGCAGCCCCACCCAGGCCGCCGACTTTCCAGTCTCGGCCCGCTGTGTACGCGTCAACACCGCCGATGGCCACCTGCTCTCCGCGCACCTGCGCCTGGGCGGCGATCCCGACCTCGCCGCGGTGCTGGAGACCCTGCAGGCTTGGCGCGGAAACGCCCCCCCCCTTCCTTCCTGCCCGCCCCGACCGCTGCGCTTTACCCAGCGGCGCGATCGGCCCTCGCCGCGCTTTGACGCCGACGCCGACGGCGGGATGGGCGTCACGGTCGGGCGGGTGGAGGCCTGCCCGATCCTGGGCATCAAGCTCTTCGTTCTCGGCCACAACACCATCCGCGGCGCTGCCGGCGCGGCCATCGCCAATGCCGAGCTCCTGATCGCATCCGGTCGGATCTGAAAACAGGAATTTCTGCGCCTCTGGACGGACGAATGCGGTAGGCTCTGTCCAACCAAGGAGGTCTGCGATGAAGCCGACGCGGGCCGCGTTCACGCTGGTCCAGCTGATGATTGTCGTGGCGATCATCGGCATCCTCGCCGCCATCGCCATTCCCAACTTCGTGGCGATGCAGTACCGGGCCAAGCGGGCGGAGATCCCGCCCAATGTGAACGGCATCAAGATCGCCGCAGTCGGCTACGACGCCGCCCACGACGGCTTCCTCGATCAAGCCACCTGGGTGCCCTCCACGCCTGCGGGCAAGGCTCAGCGCGCCTGGGAGGCCGGCACCGCCTTCGACACCCTCGGTTGGGCCCCCGACGGCGCGGTGCGCGGACAGTACAAGATGGTCACGTTGACCTCGGTCGACGTCCGCGTGATCGGCGAGAGCGACGTAGACGGCGACGGCGTCAACGCCACCTACACCGCCACCAAGAGCATCGGCGCGACGCCCACCACCACCGGTGACGTGTACTGAGGCCTTTCGGCGCCCGAACAGCGGTCATCTTTGGACCGTGCCGACCGCGGGCCCACGGGGCATAGGGGGCTCGGCGCCGGGGAGCCTCACCCACCCGTCCGCGCCCCACCGCTCATGGCCCCAGACACCCTCCCCGAGTCCGTCGCGCTGCACGAGGCCACCCGCCAGCGCTACCTGACCTACGCCCTGTCGGTCATCACCTCGCGCGCGCTGCCCGACGTGCGCGACGGCTTGAAGCCCGTGCAGCGGCGCATCCTCTACGCCATGTACAACAACCTGCACCTCACTCCCGACGCGCGCTACCGCAAGAGCGCCGCTGTGGTCGGTGAGGTCATGGCCAAGTACCACCCGCACGGCGACTCCAGCATCTACGAGGCGCTGGTGCGCATGGCCCAGCCCTTCTCGCTGCGCCACCCGCTGATCGACGGCCAGGGCAACTTCGGCTCCCTCGACGGCGACAACGCTGCGGCCATGCGGTACACCGAGTGCCGCCTCCGCCCGATCGCGGTCGACCTGCTCTCCGAGATCAAGCAGCGCACCGTCGCCTTTCGGCCCAACTACGACGGCCAGCACGCCGAGCCGGTGGTGCTCCCCGCGCAGTTCCCCCAACTGCTGGTCAACGGCGCCGAGGGCATCGCGGTGGGCATGGCCACCAAGATCCCGCCGCACAACCTCGTTGAGGTGGTCGACGCCGCCCTCCTCCTCATCGAGCGCTGGGCCCAGGAGGTCACCACCGCCGACCTGCTCGAACGCGTGCAGGGGCCCGACTTTCCCACCGGCGGCACCCTGGTGGCCAGCCCCCGCGAGCTGCTGGATCTGTACGAGAACGGCCAGGGCAGCGTGAAGGTGCGGGCGAAGTGGTCCACCGAGAAGCTCGGCCGGCGCCACGCCATCATCATTCACGAGATCCCCTACGGCGTGAACAAATCCACGCTGGTGGCCCGCATCGGCGAGCTGGTGGGCGACCGCAAGCTGCCCCAGGTGACCGATGTGCGCGACGAGTCCACCGACATCGTGCGCATCGTGCTCGAGCTGCGCCAGGACGGCGACGAGGCCGCGGCCATGGCCTGGCTCTACAAGCACACCGCCCTGCAGATCAGCTTCGCCGCCAACCTCACCTGCCTGATCCCGGCCATCGGGGGCGAGGAGGACGCGCCGCCCACGCCGGCCCGGGTGGGCCTCGTCGAGATGCTGCGCCACTGGCTGCGCTTCCGCCTGGAAACCGTGCGCAAGCGGCTGCAGTTCCAGCTTGAACAGCTCCGCGAGCGCATCCACGTGCTCGACGGCTTCGCCATTGTCTTTGACGCCCTCGACGAGGC
>JBEIQK010000852.1:0-2703 GCA_040376505.1 Alphaproteobacteria bacterium
TCCGGTCCGGGGCTTCGATCACGGCACCTTCGTACCGATGAAGCTCGCCTTTCCGGATGCGACGCTGCCGACGGTGCAGCTGTCGCTGATCGCCGGGCTCGACCCTGCACAGCACCTGGCGATGGGGCGGGCGCTGGCGCCGCTGCGCGACGCCGGCGTGCTCATCGTCGGCAGCGGGATGAGCTACCACAACCTGCGCGGCTTCTTCGGCCCGAGCGGCCGGTCCGCCTCCGAGGCCTTCGACGCCTGGCTGGCAGAGACAGTGACCGCGGCGCCGGCGCTGCGAGCGGAGCGCCTGCGCCGCTGGACCGAGGCACCCGCGGCCCGCGAGGTCCACCCGCGCGAGGAGCACCTGCTGCCGCTGCATGTGGTGGTCGGCGCGGCCGGCGACGACCCGGGGTGGGTGGATTGGCGCGGCGACGTGTTCGGTCGGGTGGTGTCGGCCCACCGCTTCGGCGCGTAGGGCCGCCCCCTCGGCGTCAGTTCGTGGGGAGCGGTGGGTTCTCGATCGGCATGGAGGCCGACGACTTGAGAATGGGCGGCGTGGGGAGGTACTTGATGATGGCGGGGTAGTTCGTCTGGACCGTGACGTTGATGATGGTGCTGGACGACGTCAGGGTGGAGGTCGCCGTGGCGGCGTTGCCGATGGCGGGGAAGCTGGCGGTGAGGGTCTGCTTGGCGACGGTCTGTGCGACGGTGGTGGGGTTGGGGTTGGCGGTGAGCTCGACCTGTGCGCCGGCGCGTGCGCCGGCTTCGGCGGCGCGGACGACGGCCTCGTACTGGACGAAGCACCAGGAGTACTCCATGGCGCCGAAGAGGATGGTGAGGAGCACGGGGAGGATGAGGGCGTACTCGATGGCGGTGCTGCCGCTGCGGGCGTGTCGGGTGCGCATGGGGATCCTCACGCTAGTTGCAGGCGGCGTTGCCGGCGGAGACGATGTCGTCGATGAACTCGGGCTCGAAGCAGGCGAGGGCTTCGCGCTGGGCGAGCCAGGCGGCGGCGCTGGCCGTCGTGTAGTTGATGTTGGCCTCCCAATGCCAGAAGAAGTAGTTCTCCCAGAGCAGGCCGTTGTTGTATCTGACGACGGGCTCGTGTCCGCCGTTCTTGCGGGTGGGCGAGCCGTTCTGGATGAAGCCGGGTGACTTCACGGCCTGGATGGTGAGCGATCCGTTGCGCCACTCGTTGTAGATGCCCGGGGTGTTGCTCCAGGTCGGGCCGGGCGGGGTGGGGTGCAGCTCGCAGTTGGCGATGGAGTCGACGTCGAACTGCATCTTCAGCGAGGTCAGGACCTGTGCGCCCGGGACGCCGGCAGCGAGCGCCCAGGTGGGGAGGTTGTTGACGGGGATGTTGCCGTAGTCGAGGGCCTTGTAGGTGACGCCGTTGATCACCATCTTGCCGCCCTTCGACAGCAGGGTGTTCACCAGCAGCAGCTTGAAGCCGACGGTGTTGGGGATGATGGCCCCGCTCCGAGAGGCGTTGCAGGTGATCATCCCGCCCGAGTTGTTCCGACAGCCGTTGATGGGAAAGTGACCGTTCAAGGGCGTGAACGAGTTGTACTCGGTGGTGTTGTTGTAGTCGTCGTAGGTGTGGGTGTGGTTGTAGTAGCTGCTGCAGAGCGCGCCGGCGCAGTCGTCGACGCCGACGACGGTGTCGACGTCGAAGTGCCCGTTTCGCACACCCGGCCCGCCGACGACGCCGGTGTTGGCGTTTCCGGGGCCCTTGCCGACGGCGCCGCAGACGGAGGGGCTGAAGGTGCGCCCGAGGAAGGCCTTGCCGAGCCCGAGGCCGACGTTGGACTCGGCGGGTCGGACGGCGACGGAGTCGATCTTGGTGGGGTCGGCGGAGGGGACGAAGGTCTTGGTGACATTGTCCCAGTCGCCGAAGACGATCTGGCTGTCTGGGAGGACGAAGGGCTTGTTGTTGACGCGCATGAGGGCGGCGACGGCTTTGGCGTCGGCT
The DNA here is from genome assembly GCA_040376505.1 of Alphaproteobacteria bacterium. Taxonomy (GTDB): domain Bacteria; phylum Myxococcota_A; class UBA796; order UBA796; family UBA2385; genus JBEIQK01. The sequence continues at coordinate 1,961 of JBEIQK010000852.1, forward strand.
GCTGCTGCGGCGACGCCATTGGCGGTGCCGTCGAGCTTGAGGAGGGCTGCGTGGGAGGCGCCGTCGGCGACGGTTTGGAGCTGGGTGACGACGACCTGGAGGTAGGCGAGCTCCATGGCCATGGCGCAGAAGCCCCCGGTGACCATGAGGCTCAGGGCGACCTGGATGGCGGTGGCGCCGCGGCGGTGGGTACGGGTCTGCATGGGACCTCCAGGGAAGCTCAGGTGGTGTCTTCGAGCCGCATGACGGCGGTGTAGGTGACGGTGGCGGGGGTCGGGACGAACTTGATCAGCGGCTTGTAGGGGGCCGCGAGGATGATCTGGACGGTGTTGTTCGTCAGGACGGAGCCGGTGGCGGTGGCGGTGGCGCCGAGGGCGGGTTGGGAGGTGGTGAGGGTGGACTTGGCGACATTGGCCGCGGTGGTCTGGGGGTTGGCCGTCCGCTTGATTTGGGAGCCGGCGCGGACGCCGACCTGGGCGGCGCGCACGACCGCCTCGTACTGGACGAAGTACCAGGAGTACTCGATCGCGCCGAAGACCAGCGTGAGCAGCACGGGGAGCAGTAGCGCGAACTCGATCGCGTTGTTGCCGCGGCGGTCTGCCTGTGCTGGACGCATCTCGTCCTCCCAGTCGGGTCGTCGAAGCAAGTCCAACGACGTCTACGCAGTTTCACCATGCGTGACTGAGCATTGCAACGATTGACGCGAGCCTTTGGGGAAACAGTACTCTGGCGTATTTTGTAAA
>JBEIQK010000975.1:0-2178 GCA_040376505.1 Alphaproteobacteria bacterium
CGCTGTGGCCCGCCGCCACGCAGGCCGCCACGCAGGCCGCCGCCGAGCCGCCGAAGCCCGGCTTGCCGGCGATGCCCGCCACCGGGTTCCAGTCGAGGAAGGTGTAGACGCCTCCCGGCGCGCCCAGGAGGGCCTGCCGCACGAAGCGATCGTCGCCGTCGGGGGTCGACCAGGTCGGCGGCTCGGGGCCCAGCCTCACCGCGCAGCGCACCCCGCGGTTGATGGCCGAGACCAGGGCCGGCGCGCCGTCGAGCACCGCGTATTCGCCCACCAGCACGATCTTGCCGGGGGCCTGGACCTCGAAGACGCCGCTCACCCCAACTCCACGGTCGGGTCGCCGCCCACGCCCAGGACCACCACCTCGGTGACCACGGCCCGCAGGGCCTCGGCGACCCGCTCGGCGTCGGCGGCGGCGCAGAGCACCTTCACATTGGGCCCGGCGTCCGAGGTCGCCCAGGCCCCGACCCCTTGGGCCCGCAGGGCCAGCACCGCGTCCATCGCCGCCATCGAGGCCGGCCGCCAGTAGCGGATCGGCGGCCGGGCCGAGGTCATCGTGCCCACCATCTTCAAGGTCGAGTGCTCCATCCGCTCGCCCAGCGTCGCCAGATCGCGGCGCAGCAGGGCCTCACGGGCCGCCGCAAGGTCCTCGGCCGCGCTCTGCACAAAGCCCGGGTAGAGGGGCGAGGTGCGCTGGGTGCGGATCATCCCCTCGGTGGAGCCGGTGTCTTTGGGGCCGGCGCCGACGATGGCCACCACCACGCGGAGATCCCAGTGATCGGCCGGCGCCACGGGGATGCCGTGGCTGTCGCTGCCATCGGCGGCCTCGCCCACCGCCCACTCCACCCAGCCGCCCCACAGGCTGCGCGTCGCCGAGCCCGAACCCTGACGGGCCAGCACCGACAAGGCTGAGGCGGAGAGGCCGGCCCCGCTGGCCGCGTTGGCCGCCAGGGCCAGGGCCGCGAAGCCCGAGGCCGAGGAGGCGAGCCCCGCCGCCGTCGGGAAGTTGTTGGAGGTCACCACGCGGGCCCGCGGGCGCCGTGGATCGAGGCGATCGAGGAAGGCCGAGAGCTTCGCCGCCTCTTTGGCCGAGGCCGGGCCGCCATTCATCTCGATGTGATCGACCGGGCCGTCGATGCCCCAGGTGACCGTGGTGACGCTGGTGAAGCGGTCGAGGGTCACCGACAAGCTCGGCACCGCCGGCAGGTTCAGCGGCAGGTCGCGCTTTCCCCAGTATTTGATCACCGCGATGTTGGGATGGGCGGTGGCCGTGGCGCGCATGGCCGGCTCCTTGGGCTCGTTCAGGGTTGGGGCCAGGGGCGGACCGGAAAGGCCACCACGCCCTCGGCCTTCGCGCGGGACAGCAGGCGGGAGGGCTCGTCGACCAGGGCCAGGACCACGCCGCCGCCGCCGGCCCCGGCCAGCTTGGCCCCCAAGGCGCCGGCGTCGAGGGCGAGCTGCACGAGGCCATCGAGGTTGGGGGTGCTGACGCCGATCTGTCGCAGCAGGCGGTGGTTCTCGGTGAGCAGGGCGCCAAAGACGAAGGGGTCGAAGCCGGAGTGGAGGTGTCGAAGGGCCGCGCGCACCAGCTCGCCGATCCGCTCGATGGCGCCGTCGATCCCGGGCCGTCGGGCCGCCACGCCGGCCACCATCTGGCCGGTGTCGCCGGCCTCGCCGCTGTCCAGCACCACCAGCGAGAGGCTGGGGAGGTCCAGCGCTTCGAGGACCGGCCCCGCCGGGCTCCGCCGGTAGCGCAGGGCCCCGCCGCGGCTGGAGACGGCGTGGTCGACGCCCGAGGGGTTGCCGTGAAAGACCCGCTCGATGGCCATGCCCCGCGAGAAGCAGGTCTCCACGCTGGCCACCTGCCCCTCCAGGGCCGCCGCCGCCCGCACCAGGGCCACCGCGAGGGCCGCCGAGCTGCCCATCCCGCGGCCCACCGGCAGGTCGGAGACGATGTCCACCCCCAGCCCTTCGGCCGGCAGCACGGTGAGGAGCGCGGCCTGGAGCCGATCGTCGACGATCGCGCTCTGTTCGGGGCGGGTGGGGCCCGGTCGGCGACGCAGGGTGACCGTGGTGCCGCGGCTGAGCGCCAGGGCGATGGCCTCATGCCCGTAGACCACGGCGTGCTCGCCCATCAGGATGAGCTTGCCTGGCGCAAAGGCCTGCGCCTCGGTCAACCCG
>JBEIQK010001113.1:0-1653 GCA_040376505.1 Alphaproteobacteria bacterium
ATGGAAGGCCGAGGGTGGCGAGGAGCTCACGGGCCCGCTCCACCTTCACGCACTTTTCGGCCATGAGCTGCGCCGCGATCTGCTCCACCACAGCCCCCTCCGCCCCGGCCGCGGCTGCGACGCTGCGGGCGTGCAGGGCCATGTGTCCCTTCTGGATGCCGGTGGTTCCGAGCGCCTTGATGGCGGCAAGGTTCTGGGCAAGGCCCACGGCGGCAAGGACGGAGCCGAGCTCGCCGGCCGTCTCGACGCGGAGCATGGAGAGCAGGGCCTTGACCATGGGGTGGAGCCGGATGGGGCCTCCAACGATGCCGACGGCCATGGGGATGTCGAGCTCGCCGACGAGCGATTCGCCCTCCAGCCACCAGCGGGCCATGGGGCCATATTGGCCATCGAGCGCGACGAAGGCGTGGGCGCCGGCCTCGATGGCGCGCCAGTCCTGACCGGTGGCGATGGCAACGGCGTCGATGCCGTTCATGATCCCCTTGTTGTGGGTGGCGGCCCGGTAGGGGTCGCACTCGGCGAACTCGGAGGCGCGGACGATGCCGTCTGCGACCTCGGTGCCCGAGAAGCCCTGCCAGGCGAGGCTGGCGACGGGGAGGCGGCAGCGGGCCCGCACGCGGCGGCGGTCGGCGAGGTTGCTGAGGATGCGGAGGAAGACCTGGCCGCCCGAGATGGACTCGAGCTGGTCGGCGAGCCCTTCGCAGATGGTGTTGATGAGGTTGGCACCCATGGCGTCGCGGGTGTCGAAGTAGAGGTGGACAACCAGCATGGAGCGGTGGCGGGAGGCGCTGCCGTCGCCGGGGCGGATCCAGCGCACATCGAGGTCGGAGGCGCCGCCGCCGCGGGCCCGCATGCCGGGCTCGAGGCTGTCTGCCAGCGCGAGGAGGCGGGGCCGTTCGGCGAGGATGCGCTCCATCGCGGCGGCCGGATCGCTGCAGCCGACAATCTGGATCTGGCCCGTCATGACCGAGTTGTCGGCGATGACCTCGAAGCCGCCGGCGTCGCGCACCAGGGCCGCGGCGTGGCTAACGGCGGCGACGATGGAGGGCTCCTCGACCACCATCGGCACCACATAGTCGCGGCCGTTGATGAGGAAGTTGAGGCCGATGCCGATGGGCAGCTCGAAGAGGCCGACCACATTCTCGATCATCTTGTCTGCCACCGCGAAGGGCAGCGCGGCCCCCTCCGAAGCGAGCAGGAGCGCCCCCTGTTCGGCGGTCACGAAGCCTGCGGCCTCAAGGCGGGCCACCCGCTCGTGACGGGTGAGGCGATAGAAGCCGGGGATGCGTGAGGAGCCAACCATGGGAGCCGAATAGCGCGAAAGGTCAAACAGGGCGAGTGCCCAAGGCGCCTGCAGCTGCGAGACGGGGCAGGAGCAGCGGGATCTGTGCACTCTCTGCAGATGCGGCGAGGCGCTCGGTAGGTTCGAGGCCTGCTGCAAAGGCCACCACAATGTCGCCGCCGCCGGCTCCTGAGGGCTTGGCGACCCAGCCGGCGCGGGCGGCGACCTCGATGCAGCGCTCGACCGGGCGGCGCGGACAACATGGGGGTGTGGGGCGGCCCACGCTCGCGGGGGGGATAGGGGGGGGGGGTAGCTAATATTTTTATGAGCTGTTTTTTTTGGGCTGGGGGGGGGGGGGGCGAGAGCGACAC
>JBEIQK010000865.1:0-2645 GCA_040376505.1 Alphaproteobacteria bacterium
ACCTCCGCTGCGAGACCCTCGACCTGCGCTTCGCCCCCGGCCCGATCTTCCAGTCGGCCACCGCCAGCGGCGGCGTCACCCTGCGCCAGCCCGGCCGCCTCGTGCGCGCCGAGCGCGCCACCCTCTACGCCCCCGAAGGCCGCATCGAGCTCGTCGGCGAGCCCATCCTGGAGGAGGGCGGCAATTCGCTCACCGGCACGCGCATCACCCTGTGGCTGGATGCCGAGCGGGTCGACTGCGAGGCCTGCCGGCTGGTCCTCGATGCCCGCAGCCTCCCCCAATAAGCCCGGCCTCGCCGCCGTCGGCCTGGTCCGAAACCTCGGCGGGCGGCGGATCGTCGACCAGCTCAGCCTCTCGGTGGCCCCCGGAGAGATCGTCGGGCTGCTGGGCCCCAATGGGGCTGGCAAAACCACCACCTTTCGCCTGCTGGTTGGCCTCGAAGATCCCGACGCCGGCACGATCACCCTCGACGGAGCCCCCCTGCGCGGCCCCCTTTGGGCCCGGGTGCGCGCCGGCCTTGGCTACCTGCCCCAGGAGATCAGCGTCCTGCGCCGGATGAGCGCCCGCGACAACCTCCTCGTCGCCCTGGAGGCCCGCGGCGCCCCCGCCGCCGAGGCCGAGGCCCTGCTGGCGCGCCTGGGCCTCGCCGCCCTGGCCGACCGGCCCGCCGGGTCGCTCTCGGGCGGGGAGCGCCGTCGCCTGGAGCTCGGCCGCTGCCTCGCCACCGCCCCGCGCATCGCCCTGCTCGACGAGCCCTTCGCCGGCGTCGACCCCGTCGCCATCGCCGAGCTGCAGCGCCACATCCTGGCGATGGCCGCCGCGGGCGTGGGCGTGCTGCTCACCGATCACGCCGTCCACGAGGCCTTGCCCCTCTGTGATCGGGCCCTGCTGCTCGATGGCGGCGCGGTCCTCGTCGAGGGCAGCCCCGAGGCGGTGGCGGCGGATCCCCACGCCCGGCGGCGCTACCTCGGCCCAAATTTCGAGCTTCGGCCGCGCGGAAAAATTTCATAGCAATATGTGTGCCATGCTCCAAAGGTCGGCGATACAGGTCGAAGGTGGAAGGCTCGAACGGAGTGTGAACAATGCGTCAGGGATTGAGTCAGAACCTCGCGCAAAAGCAGACCCTCGTTCTCACGCAGCGGATGCAACAGGCCATTCACCTGCTCCAGCTGAGCCACCAGGACCTCCTCGCCGAGGTGCAGTCCGAGCTGAGCCAGAACCCCACCCTCGAAGAGGAGCGGGTCAACAACTACGTCGAGCCCACCGGCACCGAAGCGGCCCTGCAGAAGTCGGCCAGCAACCAGGCCGCCGACCTCATGGAGCAGAACAACGGCGGTGATGGCTCCCCCGGCCAGACCGACTGGAAGCAGATCCTCGCCGACAACGCCGACTCGGGCGCCTTCAAGGGCTCGGCGGGCCCCAGCAACTTCGATGACATGCCGCCGATCGAGGCCTCGCTGACCGAGGCCCCCAAGCTGGTGGAGCACCTCGTCCGTCAGCTCGGCACCGTCTCCTGCACCGACGCCGAGCTCGACGCCGCCCAGGTGATCATCCTCAACCTCGATGGCCGCGGCTGGCTGGAGACCCCGCTGCCTGAGATCGCCGCCGAGGCCGGCGTTGACCTCGAAGATGTCGAAGGCGCCTTGGAGATCGTGCAGGGCCTTGATCCGGTGGGCTGCGGCGCCCGCTCGCTGGGCGAGTGCCTGTCGCTGCAGGCCCGGCAGACCTGGCCCGAGGACCCCACCTTTGTCTCCATCCTCGGCAAGCACCTCCATGATCTGCAAACGAGAAATTACCAGGCCATCGCCAAGGGGCTGGACCTCGAGATGGAAGATGTGGTGGAGTACCACAAGATGATCCGCACCCTCGAGCCCTGGCCCGCTCGCCCCTTCGGGGAGAGCACCAATCCGTACATCACCCCCGATGTGGAGGTCGTGAAAGAGGGGGGCGCCTGGACAGTTCGCTTCAACGATGACGGCCTGCCCAAGCTCCGCGTCTCTGGCTACTATCAACGGGTGCTCGAAGGCAAAGAGTCCTCCAAAGAAGAGCAGAGCTACATCAAGGAGCGCCTCGACGCCGCGCGCTTCCTGATCGAGTCGATCTACCAACGCGAGAAGACCATCAAGAAGGTGATGACCACCATCCTGGAGCGCCAGCAGGAATTCTTTGAAAAGGGCCCCGAGCACCTGCGGCCCATGGTGTTGAAAGACGTCGCCGACGAGATCGGCGTGCACGAGTCCACGGTCTCGCGCGCGACCAGCAACAAATTCGTGCTCACCCCCAAGGGCATCTTCGAGCTCAAGTTTTTCTTTGATGCCGCGATTCAAAGAACGAACGGTGATGACCTTGCGGGGGAGGCCATCCGTGAGAAGATTCGTAAGCTCGTGGCCAGCGAGAACAAGAAGAAACCCCTGTCCGATGAGGAGATCGTCACTCTGTTGAAGAAAGAGAAGGTCGACATCGCCCGGCGCACGGTGGCCAAGTACCGCGACGCATTGGGGATTTTGCCTTCGACGCAGCGCAAACAGCTCTTCTGAGCAGACCATGGAGTCTTCGGATGCATCTTGAGATTACCTTCCGGAACGTGGACCCCAACGACACGGTGAAGAAGCGGGCCGAAAAGAAGCTGGCCAAGGTGGCCAAGC
>JBEIQK010000982.1:0-2137 GCA_040376505.1 Alphaproteobacteria bacterium
ACCAGGTTGGCCTCCACCTCCGGGCGCAAATTTCGAAGTGGGATCGAATTCATTGCCCAGGATGGAGAACGGAGAGAGGGTGGCCTGGGTGGCCGCTTCGAGGTTGAGGTGCACTCGAACATCGAGGACATCCGACTAAAGCAGGAGCCGAACCGTCGACGGTCACATCCGCCCCTCCGGCGACGGCGGCGCCCTCCACGGCGAGGCTGCCGCCGTAGCGGTCGCTGTGCTGATCTTCCAAGACGAGGTCGCCGCTCAGCGGCGCATCGGCGGCGGCAGCGTCCTGTCCCTTGGGGTCCGCGCAGGCAGGGGGAAGGTCAATCGCCCCATCAAAAGTCGCCAAAGGCAGAGAGATCGTAGAGGTCGGCGATGTAGGTGCTTCGCCCCAGGGCTGAGCCCACCTCGCTCTCGGCGCGCCAGATGGGGGTGCCATCGGGGGCCAGCTCGATCAACATGCCGGCGGCGGACCAGCTGGTCATGTAGCTGTTCTCCAGCTTCTGGGCGTCGCCGAGGAGGGGGATGAAGCGGCCGTCGGGATCGGGATAGACAAAGGTGGCGGAGAGGGTTTGACTGTCTTCGTCAATGGCGTACTCCACCACCCGGGAGTGGTCGGGGTCGCGGTGGTACCCATTGTCGAAGACCATAAACCCGCCCTCCCAGCGGTGCGACATATGGCCGTGGCTCCAGCCGTCGTCGCGGTTCTCCACGGTGTAGTCGGAGTGGAGCCCGCCGATCTGCCGCAGTTGGGTGCCGGTGGCCCGATCGATCTCGTGCAGACCGTTCAGGTTTTTGGTCATCACCCAGTAGCTGTCCCGGCTGCTGTCGTACATGATCGAGTTGGAGTGGGTCCAGTCATAGGCCCCGGTCTCGAAGACCTCGCCCCAAAAGTGGCTGCACTGAATCCAGGGGGCGACAGGGTAATCATCAAAGAAGGAGAAGATGGTGGCGGGGACCGCGTCGTCGCCCGCGCCCTCGGGGGCCTCCATGATCGTGTCGGATCCAACGTAGAGGTCTTCGCCGTCGATCACCACGTCGCGCAGGTCCATCGCCAGCCAGGCCACCGTGCCATCGGGCAGTTGGGTGAAGTCATGGTGGCCGAGGGGGGTGCGGGTCAGCGTGCTCTCGCTGCCATCGAGGCTGATCCGACGCACGCCGCCATAGTCGGAGCGCTGCATGATGTCGTATTGACTGAAGAGGATGCTGCGGTTGCGGGGATTGAGCTTGGCCCCGGGGCTGATCAGCCCATCTTCAACCGCGGCGTACCAGACATAGTCGCCGTCGCGGTCGATGATCACCACATAGCCCGCGTTTTGCTGCATCAGGGTGGTGAGGATGAAGCCGCCGGGGGCGGCGCGGGCGGTGTCGTACTCGCTGATCAAAAATCGACTGAGCGCCGAAGGGGGCGGCGGCAGGGTCACCGAGGCGGGCTCTGCGTCTTGGATGCTGCCATCGGCGGACTGACTGCGGGCCTGTACAGCATAGGTTCGACCCGCCTTGAGCCCGAGAAGGGTGAGGCTCGCGCCGCCCTCGCCCGGCGCCACCTTGGGTGTGGAGAGGAGGGGTCCGCCGTCGAGCTGGTACTCCACCCAGACGGTGGAAGCCGCTTCGGGGGCCCAACTGACCGTCACCACCGTCGGCACGCGCTCGTTGATGACGAGGGTGACAGGCTTCGCGGCGGGGTCGGTGGTGGAGCTGGAGTCGCTGCCGCCCTTCTCGGAGGGAGGGGCCTGGCGGCAGGCGAAGGCAACAAAGAGGAGGATGGGTGTCATCGGCAGCTCCGCTGAGGGCCAGTATACCGCGGCGCGTGCGCCCGCCGGGCGCTCCACAGAGGCCGGCGAGCACATTCTCACGATCGCGGCCCCCTGCTGCAGACTCAATCGCGTTGCGCAGCGCGGCGGGGGTGTGACGGCCGCCGTCGTGGGGTCGGGCCCTCGGGAGATGTGGCCGGGGCCGTCACCCGCGAGGGAGGCCAACGTGGGAGGGGTCAAGGGCGGCGAGACAGACGAAGGGGTTGAGCATCTGCCCAAGGTCGCCAGGGCTGTTCAGTCGGATGGTCGCGCCGGTGTGGTGCCCGCGCGCTGCCGCTCAGCCCCAACGCCGGCCCTTCGGTCAACAGGCTTGGCTCCCGGGGCCCGAG
>JBEIQK010000133.1:0-11371 GCA_040376505.1 Alphaproteobacteria bacterium
CAGGCCGATGACGGTCCAGCCTTCGCCCTCCACGTCGACCCGTTGGGGGGCCTCCACCCACTGCAGGGTCAGGGCCTCCACGGCGGGGGTGGGGCCGCTGATGCGCAGGCGGTGCACGCCCGGGGGCACGCGCACCTGCAAGAAGCCGCTCTCATCGCGGCGCAGGGCGGTGCCTGGCGCGCCGTCGAGGGTCACCGCCTCGGGGCTCCAGGCCCGGGAGGGCCCGGGCAAAGACCAGGCGCCGGCGGCGGCGGCGTGCAGCTCCACCTCGACCTCAAGGGCGTTCGGCTGGGTGCGCAGCCAGGCCCGGCTCGCCACCACGCAGCGCGGCGCGCAGGCCTCGGGGGCCCCGAGGCGGGTCTTCAGCTCGGACAGCAGCTCGGGGCTGGGGGCGGCCTGGGCCGGCGCGCTGGCCAGCAGGCCGAGGATCAGCAGGGGAGCCGCCTTGCGGAGGAAGGCGGGCAGGGCGGCTTGCAGGGTCTCCGGGCCTGGGGTGCGGAGCAGGGTGATCAGCGCGCCGATCCAGGCCTCCAGGCCGAAGAGGTACACCAGCAGCACCTTGGAGAGGAGGGCTCCCGCCAACAGCCAGGCGCCGACCAGCCAGGGTGGCAGCAGGATCAGTCGCAGCGGGGCCTCGGCGCTCACCGGGCCCTCCCAGTTGAGGAGGACCTCGGCGCCTTGCCAGGTGGGCAGGCCCGGGCCGGTTTGCACGATGGCGCTGGGGTCCTGGCCGAGCTGGACCTTGCGCGGCGACGCCTTCTCGCCGGCGCTGCTGACGGGGCCTCGCCACATGTTGTAGCCGCCCGCGCCGTCTTCGAGGGTGGTGGTCTCCACATCGCCAGCAACCATGGGCTTCTGCTCCACCTGGAGTTGGGCAAAGCGCTCGGGCGGGGCGTCCTCGTTGCCGGTGAAGCTGAGGCCCATGCAGAAGAGGGTCGCGGCCACCAGCGACAGGCCGCTCACCATCAGCAGCCCCTTGCCCCAACCGGGGAGCGAGAGGCGCTGGAGCAGGCCGAGCTTGCGCACCGCGGCGAGGCCGACCAGCACGATCCATCCGAGGCGTGGACTCTCGGGCATCAGCCAGGCGAGACCAAAGGTGAGGGCCGCGACAAGCCCGGTGCGCAGGCCCCAGATGCGGGCGATCAACGCGGCGAGGCCGATGCCCAGCACGAGGTAGGGGGCGCTCAGCTCTTCGATGAGGGCGCCGTGGACGCGATCGGGGCCGGCGGCGTAGAGCAGGCGCCAGTCGGGTGGCAGCGACACCGCGACCGAGAGCGCCGCGGCCTCGAGCTGCCAGCCGACCGCCGGGAAGGCGCCGGCGGCGCGGGGCAGGCGGCCCTCGGAGGTGGCGAGGACCTGCTGGGTGCGCAGCTCCACGCCGGCGTCGCCCTCGGCCTCGGTGATGACCTGCCCCTCGTCCTCCAGGGTGATCCGCCCGGGCTGTAGCGGCGCGGAGGCGACGAGGCGCCAGCCCTGGCTCATGGTGCCGCGCAGGATGTCGCGGGCGGTGAAGCCCTCGCCGTCGAGATCCAGCCAGAGCTGCCGCTCCACGCGCAGATGGTTGGGCGGCGGGCTCGGATCGCCGCGCCGCAGCTCGGTGACGGTGAGGGCGGCGCCCGCGGGGGCCAGGAAGGTGCTGCCCGCGCCCCACTCGGCCGGCAGGCTCACCCGGGAGGGGTCTACCGAGACCAGCCCCGCGAAGACCGCGGCGCGGACGCCTTCATCGGGGACCACCAGCCAGGTCTCGCGATCGGGCCAGCCCGGCGCGCTGCCGCTGGGCACCGCGATCGAGGCGGCGCCGGCGGGGAGCACCGACTCGAGACGGAGCGAGAAGGTGCCGGGCCGCGCCTGCACCACGAGGCCCAGGGCCGGATCGAGCCGGGCGGGGAGGTCGCCTTCGAGGTGCACCGGCGTGGCCCCCGCGAGATCGATGGCGCCCAGCGCCAGCTCGCGGCTGGCCCCGGCCACGCGCACGGCGATGTGCGTGGTGACGCGCATCGGCACGCCGTCCTGCAGGCGGCGGTTGACCTCGATCTCCACGCTGTTGGCCGCCGTGGACCCGGCGCTGGCGGCGCCGAGGCGCAGCGAGCCGTCGTCCTCGATCACCGGCGCCGTCACCGGGTCGCCGTTGAGGCGCAGGCTGACGAGACCCATGGCGCGGGGGAGGGGCAGGGTGGGCGGCTGGCTGGCCCAGGGGATGAGCCCGCTCAGGCGGTGGCTGCCGGCGGGCAGCACCACGAAGGGCCGGCCCTCGCGATCCAGCACCGGCAGCAGGAGGCCCTCGCGGCGCAGGTCCTGGGGCCAGAGGCCCGGGCCCCCTGGCAAGGGGACCTCGACGGATCGATCGGTGAACACAGAGAGATCGAAGCGGGCGCCGCGATCGGTGGCCTCGATGTCCAGGCGACCGGGCCACACGCAGACCGCCGTGGCGCCCACCCGCGGGCAGGCCCAGTCGGGCTGATCGGCCATCACCCAAGGCACCCAGGGCTCCAGCTCAGGCGGCAGGGCGGGGAGGGGAGCGGCGCGCGCGACCCCGAAGAGGCTCCAAAGGGCCAGGAGCATCAACCAGGGGGGGGTGAGTGCGGTGCGCATCGGGAGCCTTCGTTACCCGCCGTCAATCACCCGCTCCCCGGCACCGGGCAAGCTGAACAGCGCAGAATCGTTTAGCCGCCGGCGCGGTGGTTGGTGTGGCTCCAGTCCGGCAGCAGGGTGTCTTCACCGTACATGGCGCGGTAGATCTGGTAGGTCCCGAGCACTCGCTTCACGTAGTGGCGGGTCTCGCGGATGGGGATCTCCTCGATGTACTCGTCGGTCGGCCGGCCTTCGCGGCCCTTGATCCACTTGCCCACATTCCCCTCCCCGGCATTGTAAGCCGGCACCGCCAGGAACATGTTGTTCTTGAAGTAGCCGCGCAGGTACTCGAGGTAGCGCGAGCCGATGCGCAGGTTGGTGAGGGGATCGAAGATGGTCTGGTTGTTGACGCCGATGTCCATCCACCCGGCCACCGTTCGCGCGGTGGCCGGCATCAGTTGGGAGAGGCCCTTGGCGCCTGCCCAGGAGACGATGTCTTTGTTGAAGCTGGACTCCTCGCGCACCAGAGAGTGGAAGATGCGCGGATCGTAGCCATAGGAGCCGGCCGCCTGCTGCACCTCGGGCCAGTAGAGGTTGGGGTAGCCCTCGCGCAGGATGTGGTCGCGGTCTTTGCCCAGCGTCGCCGGCGGGTGGTCGAGCAGGTAGTGATGCAGCTTGTCGTGGGCGATGATCGGGTCTTTGCGTTCGCGGATCTTGTTCACCAGCACGAACTCCGAGGGGCTCAGCGCCTCGTCATCGTAGCGGTCGAGCTCGGACAGGGCGTCGGCGGTGAGGCCGAGGCGGGCGAGGTTGAGGCCGCGGGCGACGTTGGCGTGCTCCACAAAGGCGAGGGAGAGCGTCCAGGTGTAGGGGTCGCCGCTCGGCGTGGGCCGCGGCAGGCGGCGGACCCGGTCGGGGGCCAGCTCGTAGAGGCGGGCGCCGGCCAGCAGGGCGTAGAAGCTGTGCGGCTGCTCGGTGCACAGATCGACGAGACCTTCGATGCCGCGCCGGCGCTCCGCCAGATCGGCGTTGGGCTGGGTGGGATTGGCGAAGGAGGGGTAGATGCGCCAGCGGCTGGCCCAGTAGCGGGCAGCGCCGACGTGGACGGGATCGGTGGAGAGCGGGATGTCGAAGAGGAGGCGGTCGGCCCACCGCAGGGCCGCGGCCGTGTCTCCCTCGCTGTAGGCGGTCCACGCGAGGCGCCAGAGGCCCTCAGCGGCGAGGTCGCCGTGGACCTCGCGGGCGGCGTTCATCTCCCAGAGCTTTCGGGCCCGGCCCACCTCGCCGGCCTCCGCCCAGGCGATCCCGCCGAGCACCGCGCCGTCGTCGGCCATGAAGTGGCTGGGGTACAGCACGGCGATGAGCTCGTAGGCGTTGCCGGCCGCGGCCCACTCCTTCTTGCGCTCCAGCGACTTGCCAGCGACGTAGAGGCCCTTGCCGGCGCGCAGATCGTCGATGCCCTTGCACTTGCGCCCGGCCGGAACGAGCACCTCGGCGGCCTTGCTCACGTTGTTCTTCTTGAAGTGCGAGCGGCCAAAGGCATACCAGGCCATGCAGGAGGGCTCGTCGGCCTCGGAGAAGACGGCGGCGTGCTGCTCGTAGAGGGCGGTGGTGTCGCCAAAGTCGTTCGACTCCATCTCGCGGTCCATGCGCCGGGCGATGGCGGCGCGGCTCGGGCTGCGGCCGGCGGCCTTGTGGCTCCCCAGCGCCCGGGCGGCCTCGTCGGCCTCGCTGCTGTTGGGGTACCAGGCCCAGATGCGCTCCAGCAGCGGGAAGGCGGCCGGCGACTCGATGCCCTTCTTCTTCGCCAAGATCCACAGCGCGGCGCTGGTGCCGTCAGCCGGGTCGGCCCGGCGGATGAGGCCCTCGTAGAGCGCGTTGGCCTCGGCGGTGGCGCCGGCGCTGGCCCGGGCCTCAGCGGCGCGCAGGCGGGCGCGCGGGTACAGGGCCGAGCCCTCGGTGACCTTCTCCAGCGCTTCGGCCGCTTCGATCGGCTTCTTGGCGGCGAGGAGCAGCTCGCCCAGGGTGAGCTGCTTGTAATCCTGGGGCGCGTGGGGGGCGGCGCGCACCTTGTCGGCCAGGGGGATGGCGGTGGCGGCCTTGCCGGCGCGCACCAGGGCCCAAGCCTGCAAGAAGCCGAGGTCGGCCTGCTGGCCCCCCTTGAGATCAGCGGTTGGCAGGGCCATCAGGCCCGGCAGGGCCTCGTTCCAGGCGCGGCGGCCCAGGGCGTCGGCGACGGCGGTGGGCAGCGGCAGGGCGGCGTCGAGGAAGGTGGGCCCGACCTCCACCGTCTCCAGGGTCGGGGCCGGCGGTGGGGCTGCCGGCGCCGGGTTGACCGCGTCGGCGGGCTTGCAGCAGAGGACGGCCAACAGGGCGAGAGAGAGCATCGCGGCACCCCAGGGCAGGGCAGGGGGCGCGGCGGGGCGCCCGGTGGGACGGTCGGGCAGCGCGGGTGAAGATCCCGATGGGCGCCGGGCGGCGGCCAGGTTGGCTCTTGACGCTGCACGAGGGGAGCGTGGACTAACCTGAGGTGCGCCGCCCGCACTCACCACCAGTGGGTCTCGTTGAGGGCGCCGTCGTGGGCGGCGGCGGCCTCCCAGGGGCGGCTGGGCAGGTACTTCCAACCGCTGTCGGAGAACATCACCACGATGTTGCCAGACTCCATCCGCTCGGCCACCCGCATGGCGGCGTGCAGGGTGGCGCCCGACGAGACGCCGGCCATGATGCCCTCCTCGGTGACGATGCGCCGCATGGCGAGCAAGGCCTGATCGGCCGAGACAAGGAAGCGGCCGTTGATCTGATCGAGGTCGAGCAGGGGCGGCCGAAAGCCATCCTCCAGGGAGCGCAGGCCCTGGAGGTGCTCGCCCATGCGCGGCTCCACACCAAAGACCTTGATGTTGGGGTTGGATTCCCGCAGGCGCCGGCCCACCCCCATGATCGTGCCGGCGGTGCCGATTCCCGAGACGAAGGCGTCGATCTGGGGCAGTTGGGCCGCGATCTCGGCGCCGGTGGTGGCGTAGTGGGTGGCGATGTTGAGCTGGCTGTCGAACTGGCCGGCGGCGAACCAGCCGTGGCGGGCGGCGAGCTGCTGGCTGGTGCGAATGGCCCCGCAGAGGCCGGCCTGGGGCTTCACCCAGAGGATCTCCACCCCGTAGAGGGCCAGCACATCGGCGATCGAGGAGACCACCCCCTCGGGGATCACGACCTTGAGCGACATCCCGCGCTGGCGGGCCACGGTGGCCAGGGCGATGGCGGTGTTGCCCGTGCTGGCCTCGATCAGCGTGTGGCCGGCCCGCAGGCCCTGGTTGCGCTCCAGCGCGTCGACCAGCGCGATGGCGACGCGATCCTTGACGCTGCCGCTCGGGTTTCCACCCTCGACCTTGGCGAAGATGCGGATGCCCGGCTTCGGAGACAGGCGGCGCAGCTCGATCAGGGGGGTGCGCCCGATGGTGGCGCAGAGATCGGCGGGCGGAGGGGTCGACATCGTCACTCCCGGGGTGCTGTGCGCGAGGGGCTCGCCGACGGCGCCCGTCGCCGGCTATCCTGATCCCCGTCACGCCCCCTTCAGGCCGGAGCGACCGTGCCCATCTCCTCTTCGACCTGGCTGTGGCGGCTCCGCGCGGGCGCCCTGGCCCTCGCCCTGGCCGCTTCCCTCGGCCTCGCGCCGCCGCCGCCGGAGTCCCTCTCTGCCGCCGAGGAGGCCACCTTGGCCAGCCGGCAGGTGATGCAGCGCTATGTGCCCGAGCGCAGCTATTTGCTTGCGGCCATCGACGTGAACGCCGATCCCGACCTCACGTTTCGCGAGGTGATGGACATCGGCGCCCGGGTAGGCGAGGTCAAGGGCTTTCAACGGGTAGTGATCTACATCGACGAGCCCACCCGCCGGGCGGCCGAGATTCACATCGGCTTCGCCACCTTCGAAGGTGTCGTGAACATCGACTTTCGCGTCGACGCCGCCGCCCGCTTCACCCAGTTTGGCCTCGACCCGGGCCGCAAGTCCGACATGAACCCAACCTCCGGCTCCTACGAGGTGGTGCCCCGCGGCGCCGGCTGCCGCATCCTCTACCGCTCGTCGATGAGCGGCGTGGCCTTCGCCCCCGACTGGCTGCAGAAGTACATGGCCACCACCGCCTCGCGGGAGCTGCTGATCGGCATTCGCAACCGGGCCGAGCGCAAGCGGACTTAGGCCGCGAGGGCGCTTTGGCGGCGCAGGCGGGCCTGGATCTGGGCCTGCAGCAGTTGGGGCAGGTAGGGCTTGGTGATGTAGTCGTCGGCGCCGGCCTCGTAGGCCGAGAGCACCAGGTCGGTGGCCTGACGGGCCGACAGGATGACGATGAGGAGGCCGGGGCCAAAGCGGGCGCGGGCCCGCCGGCAGAGCTCGAGGCCGTCCACGCCGGGCAGGCCGATGTCGCAGAGGAGGAGGTTGGGCGCCTCGTCGTCGAGGACCTCCAAGGCTGCCTCGGCCGTATCGACCAGCCGCACCTGGGCGAGGCTGCCGAGGAGGTCGCCAAGGCCTTCACCCAGCGTGGCGTTGTCCTCGACGAGCAGCAAGCGCGGCGCGCCCGCAAAGGGGGCCGGCCAGGTGCGACGCGGGGGCGCGGGCGCCTCGTCTGGGGCGGCGGCCGGACCGTGTTCGGCGGCGCGGGCCTCCTCGGCGGAGGGGCGTTGGCGCGGGAAGCGGAGAATGAAGGCTGCACCCTGGCCGGGCTCGCTCACCAGGGAGACCTCGCCCTTGTGCTCGGCCATCACGCTCTGGACGATCGCGAGGCCAAGGCCGAGGTGGCCCATGGTGCTGGAGTCGCCCTTCACAAAAGGGCTGAAGATCTTTTCGCGCAGGTGCGCCGGCACGCCGGGGCCATCGTCGCTCACGCGCAGACAGAGCCAGCCGTCGTCCTCCCAGCGCTCGATTCGAATTCCGCCGCCCGGCGGCGTCACCCGCATGGCGTTGTTGATCAGGTTGGACAGGGCGGCGTCGAGGCGGGCGGCGAGCCCCACGGTCGGCGTGGAGGGGCCGTAGTGGAAGACCTGCAGGGTCTGCCCGTTGCCGCGCACCAGGTGCGAATAGGCGCAGGCCACCGCGTCGACCACATCTTGAAGGAGAAAGGGGTGCGGCACGCTGCGGCGGTGGCCCACGCGCAGCATGCCCAACTCTTCGAGCTGGCTGCAGAGGCGGGCGATGCGCTGGGCGTGAATCGAAGCCGCGTCGAGCATCTGCCGCTCTTGTTCGCCAAACAGGGTGGCCGACCGCAGCAGATCGCAGGCCGAGAGGACGACCTGCAAGGGGCTGCGCACATCGTGGGAGACCCCCAGCATGAAGTCATTGCGCGCCTTCTCAAAGGCGTGGATCTCGTCGTGCGCCTCTTTGAGCTGCTGGAAGGCCGCCGACAGCTCGCGGGTGCGCAGCTCCACCTGCCGCTCGACCTCGCGGCGGGCCTCTTGGAGGTGCTCGGCCTGTTCAACATAGCGGCTGAGCGTTTGGCAGACCTTGGCCCGAATGTCGAGCATCACCTTTTGGGCGGCCTCGCTCATCGGCGCCTCGTGGGTGGCATCGAAGGACAGCTCGTAGCGGCAGTGCGGCGCGCCCTGGGCCATACACTCGTGCTCGACAAGGGTGGCGTGGGGCCGGTCGAAGATGGTGGGCACGGCGGAGAGCTGGCCCCGGCGCGCTTCACAGACGTGGGGCACGCGCTCGCGGGCAACGCCGGGTCGGGTCACATAGCGGAGGTTGAAGTGACCGGGGCATCGGCTGTCGATCTCGAAGGTGCCGGCCTGGTTGAAGAGGTCGAAGTCGTGGAAGAGCCCCTCGTAGGCGAGCTGCACGGTGCCGCCCAGCTTCATGACAAGCCAGTGGTCTTCCATGTATTCGGGGCTCCAGGAGCGCTGGCCGACCTGGAAGAACATCCCCGGCGTGGCGTCGTAGCGGGCGATCTCCTCGCAGAAGCGCTCGATGAAGGCAGAGGAGACCAGGGCGCCCCGCTGGGCGACGAGGGCGTTGAGGTTGACCTGGAGCGCATCGCCGACGGCCTCGACCGAGCCCGGCCCGTGGAGCTCGCGCAGGTGATCCAAAAAGGGCTTGAGCAGCTTGGCCACGACACCGCCCGCGCGTGGTGCGACTTCTTCTTCGCTCATCAGGGTCACCCAGGGTGGTGCGAGGCGGCGGTCCCCAGACTCCCTCTGGGGACGGTGCATCGTGCAGCGTGCGACGAGGTAATAACGGGGGAAGTGACGCTATTCTGAAGGCGAAGGGCGAAGAAATCGGTCATCGGATCGATTTTTCACAGCGGCGCTGCACAGAGCGGCGGCAGGCCGTGGGCGGCGCGGGCCTCTTCGCAGCGCGGCTGCGGGGATCCGCCCATTCCCGAGGCTTCGAACTCCCGGCAGGGGGTCGGCCGCTGGGGATGGATCGTGCAGGAGACCGCGCCGCCGATCGTCCCCTCCAGCGCCACGCAGCGCGCGGGGTGGGCGGTGGTGCCGCACATCGCCACCCGAAAGGGGGTCACCTCGGTGACAAGCGCGTCGGGCACGAGGCCGCCGTGGCGCTCCAGCTCACCCCAGAAGAAGGAGACGCGGAAGGTGGCGCAGCAGGCGCCGCAGGAGAGGCAGGGATTGGGCTCCAGGGGGCCTCCGGCTTTCTGTTGTGCAGCAATTTTGCTGCACTTGCACAGGGGTTCGGGCGCGCTTAGGCCTTGGGCTCGCTCTCGCGGCCGGCCCTTGGCCGCCTGACCCCGGCCACCCCTCCCGATGAGGGGCGCGGGTTACCAGCGCCGGCGACGCTCCACCGCCCATCTTGTCTGCGAGGACTGATCATGTCGAGCACCCCCAACGCACGTCGCCGCTTCATCGCCGGCGGGGCCCACACCCCCTACATCGGCAAGGGCCACCCCGACTTCGTCTGGAACAAGCACCCCGACTTTGGCAAGCGCGAGAACCCCGACATCGAGCAGCTCCTCGCCCAGGCCGTCGAGGGCGCCCTGGCCGACACCGGTCTCAACCCGGCCGACGTGGATCGCCTCTACATCGGCAACTTCGTCGGTGAGCTCTTCGTGAGCCAGGGGCACCTGGGCGCGGCCCTGGTGGGCACCCACCCGGCCTTCGCCAACAAGCCGGCCTCGCGGCTGGAGGCGGCCTGCGCCTCGGGCGGCCTCGCCGTGCTGAGCGGCCTCGACGCCATCGCCGCCGGCGCCGACATCGTCCTGGTGGCCGGCGTGGAGGTGCAGACCACCCAGTCGGCCCGCGTGGGCGGCGACTACCTCGCCCGGGCGGCCCACTACCGCCGTCAGCGCGGCATCGACGACTTCACCTTCCCGGCCCTCTTCGCCAACCGCATCCGCGCCTACCGCGAGAAGTACGGCCTCTCCGACGAGGACCTCGGCTTTGTGGCCGTGAAGGCGCACGACAACGCCAACAAGAACCCCAACGCCCACATGAAGGCCAAGCGCCTCAGCCTTGAGGTGGCCGGCAGCGCCAACGACAAGAACCCGACCTTCCTCGGCAACGAGGCGCTGCGCCCCTACCTCAAGGTGTCGGACTGCTCGCAGGTGAGCGACGGCGCCACCGTGATGATCCTGGCCACCGAGGCCGGTCTCGCCAAGATGGGCCGCCGCCCCGCTGACGCCGTCGAGATCGTCGGCAGCGGCCACGCCGTCTCCAGCCTCTACACCGACGGCGATCCCACCGAGCTGTCCACCGTTGCCGTCGCGATCGGCAAGGCCTACGCCGACGCCGGCATCGGCCCCGCCGACGTCGACATCGCCGAGATCCACGACTGCTTCACCATCGCCGAGATCATGACCATGGAGGCCGCCGGCTTCTGCGGCCCGGGCGAGGGCGCCGCCTACATCCGCACCGGCGCCACCCTGCGCAGCGGCGATCGGCCGGTCAACCCGGGCGGCGGCCTCATCGGCTTTGGCCACCCGGTCGGCGCCACCGGCGTCAAGCAGCCGCTCGAGATCTTCCGCCAGATGAAGGGCAAGTGCGGCGACTACCAGGTGGGCAAGGCGCTCACCTGGGGCCTCACCTCCAACATGGGCGGCGACGACAAGACCGTGGTCTCCTTCGTCCTGCGCAACGTCGAGGGCTGAGTCGTGCGGCGGCTCGGCGGCCTGCTCACGCTGGTCCTCCTCCTGGTGGCGGGGGCCTGGTGGAGCCGGTCGCCGACCGAGCCGTCGCTGGCGCATCCCCAGGCTGACCTTGCAAAAGCGCCGACGACGCCTGCCTCACCGACGGTGGCGCCGCCAGAAGCCTCCGCCGAACCGCTGGAGCGGGCGGCCGCCGACGATCCGCGCCTGCTCGCCACCCAGGCCCTGACCCCGCGCTGGAAGCGCCTCGCCGAGCTGCTGCCCCAGTCCAAGCAGCCCCAACTGGCCGAGATCGCCGTCGGGATCTTCACCCGGGTCGAGGCGGCCGATCTCCTCGATGAGGCCGGCCTCGACGCCCTCGTCGCCGAGCAGCGCCAGCTCTCCGGCTACCTGCGCAGCCGCTACACCGGCTTCGCGCCGATCACCGATGAGCTCGACGCCATCGACGCCGGACTCGCCGCCTTGCCTGCCACCGCGGCCCCGCTCAGACCGTGAGCGGCTCCGAGCCGGGCTCCTCGGGGTTGGCCTTGGGCAGGGGAGGGTAGGCGCCGGCCTTGAGCCGGGCCCGCGTGCGCAGCAGGGCGCTGAGCCGCGGCCGCAGCAGGCCAAAGCCGGCGCCGCCCCGCCGAACGGTCCAGTCCACCGGCACCTCGGCCATCGTAAAGCCGAGCTCGCGGGCCAGGGCGCACAGCTCGATCTCGGCCCCCTCGCCGCGCTCGGCG
>JBEIQK010000163.1:0-10333 GCA_040376505.1 Alphaproteobacteria bacterium
CAAAGACGAGGAGGCGCACAGACACGCTGTCGTCGGCGCGGGCGACCAGCTCACCGCGTTGGCCGGCGAAGGCACCTTGTAGGACGTGGACCTGCGGCATAAACACTCCATGGGGCGCGCCTTGGGTACCGTGGGGGCCGGTGGAGCACAAGGCCCGGCAGCGGCGGATCAGGGCAGCGCGATGGCGTAGACGCGGTCGTTGTTGGCGGGGCTTTGCAGGCCCTGCAGCCGTCCATCGGCCACCGCGGCCTCCACGGCGCGAACAAAGGCGTCGATGCGGTCGGACTCGGCCGAAGCGGGCCCCCGGTCGACGGTTGCACCGCCGCCTGCGATGGGAGCGGCCTTGGGTGCGGCGGCGCGGCTGGGAGCGGCGGAATCGGGGGCGCGGGACGTGGATGGGCGGGCGAGCATGGGACCTCCGAGAGCACGCGAGGCCCTGCGCAGCTTTCGTGCCAATGGACTTTCAGGCCATTTCGCCTGCCCAACCTGTCAGCCGACGACGGTCAACCGTCAGCCTCTGTCAGGGCCCGGGGAGGTGCCGAGGGGGCACACCGACACAGAACGGAGCGCCGACATCGGCTCTCGCTGCGTCGCGGCGCCCATCCGCCCGCGAAAGTGCGGCTGGGCGCCATCCTGACGGGCCCCGGAGGTGCGCGCTGTGCTACGCTGGCCCAGTCCAGGAGCCCCCGTGACCCCATCCCGTCGTCAGGTCCTCCGCGCCGCCGCCGCTGGCGCCACCCTCGTCTCGCTGCCCGGCTTCCTCGCCGGCTGCGGCCCCAAGGTGGCGCTGTCCACCCCCACCCTCGGCGCCAACGCCCACTTCGCCCTCTTCGGCGTCGACGCCCAGGGCCTCGCCGGGGTGATGGCCGAGCTGGTGTCGAGCGGCGCCGACGCCGCCGACCTCTACTTTCAGTACACCCGCACAAACGCCGCCACCCTCGAAGACGGTGTGGTGAGCTCGGCCTCGACCACCGTCGATCAAGGCGTGGGGCTGCGGGTCGTGGTGGGCGACCAGACCGGCTACGCCTACACCGAAGACCTCTCGGTGGAGGCGATGAAGGGGGCCGCCCGGGTCGCCGCCAGCATCGCCCGCGGCAAGGCAGCCCTGCCGCCCCAGGCCTTCACGCCGGTGGGCCAGCCGGCCAGCCGCTACACCCTCGCCCTGCCCTGGTCGGAGGTGCAGCTGCCCCAGCGACTGGAGCGGATGGAGCGCCTCGCCGCCCTGGCCAAGGCCCAGGACCCGGCGGTGGAGAAGGTGGTGGTGAGCTGGAGCGACAGCGAGGAGCGCGTGCTCATCGCCACCCTCGACGGCCGGCTGCTCGAAGACCTGCGGCCGATGTCGCGGGTCTGGTGCCAGGTCACCGCCCGCCGCAACGGGGTCACCCAGTCCAATTCCTCCAACCTCGCCGGCCGCCGCGGCATCGACTGGTACTCCGACACAAACCTGGCGACCCTGGCGAAGCAGGCGGTCGACCGCACCCTGGTGCTCTTCGACGCCCGCCGCCCGCCCGCGGGTGAGATGCCGGTGGTGCTGGCGGCGGGGGCCAGCGGCATCCTGCTGCACGAGGCGGTGGGCCACGGCATGGAGGCCGACTTCAATCGCAAGAATGTCTCCATCTACGCAGACATGATCGGTCGCCGCGTGGCGCCCGAGTTCGTCACGGTGGTGGACGACGGCACCCCCAACCACGAGCGCGGCGCCCTCAACTTCGACGACGAGGGCACCCCGGCCCAGCGCACCGTGCTGGTCGACCGGGGCATCCTCGCCTCGTACATGCACGATCGCATGAGCGCCAAACACTATGGGGTGGCCCCCACCGGCTCCGGGCGGCGAGAGAGCTTTCGGCATCCGCCCCTGCCGCGGATGCGCTGCACCTATATGGAGAACGGGCCCCACAGCCGCGAGGAGATCGTGGCCAGCGTGCAGAACGGCATCATCGCCGAGACCTTCACCAATGGGCAGGTGCAGATCGGCGCCGGGGACTACACCTTCTACATCAAAAACGGTTGGCTGATCGAGGGCGGCAAGATCACGGCACCCATCAAGGATGTGAACATCATCGGAAATGGGCCCGAGGCCTTGCGCAACGTGACGATGGCGGCCAACGACAGTCAACTGGACACCGGGGGCTGGACCTGCGGCAAGGACGGCCAGGGGGTGCCGGTCTCTCAAGGTCTGCCCACCATTCTGGTCTCTCGCATGACCGTTGGAGGCGTCAATGGATGAGCTCCTCGATCGCGCCCGCCAGGCCGTCGCCGACGCCCGCGCCGGCGGCGCCACCGGGGCCTGGGCCCAGGCCACCCGCAGCCGCAAGAGCGAGCTGTCGGTGCGCGACGGCGCTGTGGAGACGGTGCGCTCGGCCACCTCGCGGGGCCTGTCGCTGCAGATCTACGCCGAAGGCCGCTACAGCGCCCACAGCACCACCGACCTGCGGCCCGACCGCCTCGCCCGCTTTGTGTCGGATGCCGTGGCGCTCACCCGCCTCCTGCCGGTCGACCCCTTCCGCGAGATGCCCGATCCCGCCCTCTTCGCCGGGCGCAGCGCCGCCGATCTGTCGCTGGTCGACCCGGCGGTGGGGGCGGTCAGCCCCGAGCAGCGCGAAGCCTGGGCCCGGGCGATGGAGGCCCGCTGTCATGGCGACAGCCGCGTGATCTCCGCCACCGCCGGGGTCACCGACGAGGCCCACGAGGGGGCCGCGGCGAGCAGCAATGGCTTCGAGGGGTCCTGGTCCAGCACGGCGGCCTGGCTCTCGGCGGAGGTGACCGTTCGCGACGCCGAAGACAAACGCCCCGAGGGGTCCTGGTACACCGGGTCGCGGCGCCTCTCGGCCCTGCCCGATGCGGCCAGCCTCGGCGACAAGGCCCTGGCCGAGGCCCTCTCCCGCCTGGGCTCCCGCAAGGGGCCCACCACCAAGGCGACGATGGTGGTCGATCCGCGGGCCGGCAGCAACCTCATCTCCCGCCTGCTGGGGCCCAACAACGCCGGGGCCATCGCCCAGGGGCGCAGCTTCTGGGCGGGGAAGATCGGCCAGCGGCTGCTCTCTCCCCTGCTCACGATCACCGATGAGCCCCTGCTGGCCGGCGGCTTCGGCTCGCGGCACTTCGACGGCGAGGGCATCGCCGCGCGACCGCGCGACATCCTGCGCGAGGGGGCGCTGGCCACCCACTATGTCGACACCTACTACGGAAAAAAGGCGAAGCTCAGCGTGAACGGTGGGAGCCCTTCCAACCGGGTGGTGAAGCCGGGCACGGCCGACCTTGGCGCCCTGCTGCGCCAGGCCCACGGCGGGGTCTATGTCACCTCCTGGCTGGGCGGGAACGCCGATCCCACCACGCTCGACTTCTCGCTGGGCATTCGAGGGCACCTGATCGAAGACGGCAAGCCGGGGGCGCCGGTGGGCGAGATGAACGTCACGGGGAATCTGGCCACCCTCTTCGCCGGGCTGGTGGCCGTCGGCAATGATCCGTGGATGCCCTCCTCCACCCTCGTGCCGACGCTGGTCTTCGAGGGGGTCCAGTTTAGCGGAGCCTGAGCCGCAGGTCGACGGAGCCACCGGCGGGCCGCGGGCCTTGAGGGCGGCGCGGGTCGGGATAAGGCCGAGGCGTGGCGGCCCTCACCGCCGCAGCCCCCGCGAGGTGCCCCATCGACGCCGCTCCCCTCAGCCCGACTCCGCCGCTCCTGCTTCGACTGGCCCTCGGCCGGATGGCGCCCGGCTTGCGGCCCGCCCTGGGTGAACAGACGGAGCCCGTGCTGCGGCAGGCCGCGCTCCACGCGATGCCGCTGCTCCAGGCCTTGCCCGCGCTGCCCCGACGCCGGTCCGAGGCCGTGATGCTGCTGCAGGGCGTGGCGATGATGGGCGGCCTCTACCGGGCCCTGCGCGCCACCGGTCGCTCCGACGCGGTGGCGGGCGAACTGGTGCTGCAGGCCGCCGCCGCGGGCCTCGCCGGGCTGCCCCAGGCCCTGCGAAGCCTCTACCGGTGGTACTTCTTCGCCCGCTTCGGCCCCATCAGCGCCTCGATCTTCGGCGATGGCGATCCGGCCGACTTCGCCGGCGAGGCGCGGGTGGAGGGTGAGGTCTACGCCATCGACTACACCGGCTGCGCCATCCGCACCCTGCTCCACCGCCTGGAATTGGGCGAGCTCGGGCCCTGGGTCTGTCGACTGGACGATGTACAGAGCAAGGCCTTGGGCCTGGGCCTCGAGCGCACCGGCAGCCTGATGACGGGTGCTACGCGCTGTGACTTTCGGTTTCGCAAGGGGGGCCCGGGCAAGCCGCTGCCGAAGCCGGGGTGACGACCGGGTGACGACACCGGCCCCTGGCCGGGGTGGAGGGTCTTCGGCGTTACCCCCATCCTGTTGCACGTCCTTTGCCCCTTGTGGAGCGCACGCCATGTCGAAGTGTTGGATGAACCTGAGCAGCGGACCGGCCCCCACCACCCAGCGCGCCCCCGCGCCGGTCTGTCCGGCTCCCCAGCGCAGTCAGTCGCGCTATGGCAACAGCTTTCTGCAAGAGCAGATGAGCACCGAGGCCAACGCCTGCGAAGAGACGCCTGTCGTCGACACCTGCGGGCCCGCTGAATCTCTGCCCGAGCCCACCTGCGACGCCCCGCCGCCCGAGCCGGTCGGGCTCTGCACCGCTTATGGAAATTTCCTGGTCTGGCCCGACGAGACGATGGGGCCCCTGGCCGAGAAGGCGCCAGACGGCAGCTTTCAGGTCTTTGAGCGACAGGTCGATCCCCTCCTCGCCGAGCTCGACGCCTTTCACGCCAGCTGCTACGCCGTGCCCAACTTTCAGCCCTCCACCGGCCCCGGCATCTTCGACGCCGGCTTCACCCCCGGGCCGGGGGCCGGCGGCGTGATGACCGTCTCGGTGCGCTTCGCCTTCTCCTTCGTGGCGGCTCAGTCGCCAGGTGACTACCCCACCGCCGACGCCGCCGCCCTCGACTGGGCCGATGACGCCGAGAAGGAGACCTGGAAGACCGACTTCTTCGCGGCGGTCAGCGGGGCCTGGAGCGGCGCCCACCGCTTCGCCGTGCTGGAGCCCTACTGGGAGCAGGTTCAGTCCTCGGTGGAAGTCAACCTGTACGAAGACAGCTCCAGCCCGCACTACACCCTCACGGTTCAGAAGATCCCAGCTGGGGAGTTCGCGGGCAGCGAGGCCTCGGCGGCGCGCCCGGGCAGCACCCAGGGTTCGGCCTCCCTGGACAGTGAGGACCTGACGCCAGCGGCCAAGGCGGGCGGAAACCAGCAGCGCGGCGCGGTTCACGAGTTTGGCCACATGATCGGCCTGGGTGATGAGTACGCCGGCAAGGCGACCCCGCGTCACAACGCCTCCTTTGAGGCGGCCGGGGGCGCCACCATCGCCACCGGCGACGATGACCGCATCATGTCGGGCGGCGAGACGGTGCTCCAGGAGCACTACATCACCTTCCTCGAAGGGCTGCGGGCCGCCACCGCCCGGCCCACCTGGGGCTACGCGCCATGAGCGGCGCCGCCTTGCTCCTCGGGGCGCTGATCGGCTGCGGCGCGGCCAGCGGCGAGCCTGCGGGGCCCGCGCTCCTGGTGGTGGAGAAGACCTCCCTCGGCGGCGAGCCGGAGGCCAACCGGCGCTGGCGGGTGGAGACCGATGGCGACCTCTTCTTCGTCGCCAACCGGGCGCCGGTCGAGGCGGGGGTGGTCTGGAATGTCCCCTTCCCCACCGAGCCCCTGGCCCGACTGGATGCGGCGTCGCTGGCCGCGCTGCGAGAGCAGGTTCAGTCGCCGGCGCTTTGGGGGCTCGTGGATCAGTCGGCGACCGGGGTGGAGGACGGCATGCGGCTGCGTCTCACCCTGCGCCGGGGAGGCGACACAAAGGAGCTGACCTTTGACAACGTCGAGCCAGCACCCGTGAAGGCGCTGATGACCCAGTTGGGGGCCCTCACCCGGCGGTGAGGGGCCAGAGGGTCCCGGGACGCGCCCAACATTGCAACTCCTGGTTGCAATCGTTAGGCGGGGGCGCGAGGTCACCCGATGCCCACCCCCCTGCCCCCTGCCCTCCTCGTCCTGCAGAGCTTTTTTTCCCAGGCCATCGGCTACTTCGTCGTGGTCGGCGCGATCTACGCCCAGGTCTGGCGCTGGGGCGCGGTCCGCTGGCGGAGCGCCCGCATCCCCGGCCCCCGGCGCGTCGACGCCCGGCAGATCCGCCGCGAGGTCGGGCACACGCTCACCACGCTGGTCGCAGGCACGGCCAGCGCGGGGGTCGTGCTGGTGCTGCACGCCAAGGGGCTGGCGCGGATCTCCGAGGCCCCGACCCCCGTCTGGGAGATCCTGGCCTGGGTGGTCGGCGCCTTGGTGTTCAACGACGCCTGGTTCTATGGCTGGCACCGCCTGCTGCACCATCCGCGCCTCTTTCGCCATGTCCACGCCGTTCACCACGGCAGCGTCGACGTCAATCCGTTCACGTCCTACTCCTTCCATGTCGTCGAGGCCTTGCTGCTGGGGGCCTGGATCGTGCCGGCGGCGGTGTTCTTGCCGATCCCGATGGCGGCCCTTGGTCTGCTGCAGGGGATCGGGCTGGCCAACAATGTGATGGCGCACCTGGGCTACGAGTTCCTGCCGCCGTGGATCTTGAAGGTGCCGCTGCTGCGGTGGACGAACACCGCGACCTTTCACAGTCTGCACCACACCCGCTCGCGGGGCAACTTTGGTCTGCACAGTCGGCTGTGGGATCGGCTGTTCGGCACCGAGATCGCAGATTATGAGCGGGTCTTCGTGGAGCGCGGCACCAAAACAGACGCCTCTGCCGAGGAGGCCCCATGAGCGAGTCCAGCCCTTCGAAGCCCCCCGTGAAGCGCCGCGGCGCGCCGGTGGTGGAGCGGGTGCTGGAGGTGGCCCTGGCCGAGCTGGCGGCGGTGGGCTTTCACCGCCTCAGCCTGCCGGTGGTGGCCGATCGCGCGGGGGTGAACAAAACCAGCCTGTACCGCCGATGGCCAACCAAGGGGGCGCTGATCGGCGCCGCCCTGCGCGGCGCGATGGGGCACACCGACCCGCTGCCCGACACAGGCGCGCTGCGCAGCGACATGCTGGCCTTCGCGCGCAACGCGGCGGACTGGGCCGACTCGCCGGTGGGCCGGGCGGTGATGCTCTCCTTGTGGATCGACGGCGAAGATCCCGAGGTACGCGCCCTGGTGGAGGGGATCGCGGGCGGCGCGGTGGCGGGGCCAGTGGCGATCTTCGAGCGGGCCCAGGCGCGGGGGGAGCTGCCCGCGGGAGCGGATGTGTCGATGGCCCTGACGGTGATCGCCGGGGCGGTGTCGCACCGTATTTTTGTGGAGAACCAGTCGCTGGACGGAGACTTTCTCCCGCGGCTGGTGGGCCTCGTGGTGGACGGAATGGTAAACAAAAGCAGCGGACGCGGATAAAGGGGCGCCGGGTCACCCCGACCGGGGGCCGGCGCCGCCGCTCCACTGGAGGGCCCGGACATTGTCTACCGCCAGGGAGACCGTCTCGGCGATTCGCTTCGCCCGCGTGTCTGGCTTCTTTGCGTTTTGAATCCACTCGAGGATGCCGCGCTTCGCCGAGCGGGGAAAGGCCTCAAAGTGGGTGCGCGCGCGGGGCGGCGCGGCGTCGAAGGCGGCGAGCAGATCCGCGGGGAGCAGGAGCGCCTCGACTTCATCGAGGGCCGCCCAGGTCCCCGACTGGCGGGCGGCTTCGACCACGGCGAGGCCGGCGGGCGTCAACTGCCCGGCGGCGATCAGGCGCTCCACGCGCTCCTTGTTGACCGCTGACCAGGCGCTCCGGGGCTTGCGCGGCGTGACCAGCAACATCGTTCGGTCTTCATCCAGCGCGCGTGGCAGGCTGTCGATCCATCCGACACAGAGGGCCTCCTCGGCGACCGCGGCGGCGTCGACATGGCGATCGGCGACGTGCTTCTTAAAGGTCACCACCCAGGCCCCGCGCGAGCTGCGGTGCGCGGAAGCGAGCCAGGCGCGCAACTCGGCGCGGGAGGCGACCTCCACCTGGGGGTAGGCTTCGGCGGCGCGCTTGGGGGCGGCGCCCTCCGGGGAGGCAGGCGGGATGCGGAGGAAGCGTCGGAGCGCCTCGATCGGCAGGGGTGCTGCGTAGGGGAGCTGGAGCCCGTCTGGCTCGATGGGTGCGAGGGGTGGCGCCGCGAGGCTTGGATACAGGGCGAGGTGATCGGCGGTGAGGCCGATCCGGACAGGGTCCTCGCCGGGGAGGGTGACGAGGAGGCCGTCGGCGACCTGCACGGTGGCCCCGGGGGCCTCGGCACGGAGCAGCTCCACCAGCTTGCGGAGGTGGGCACGCGCGGGGGCGTCGGCGCGGGCGAGGAAGGCGTCGAGCTCTGTGGAAGTGGCGCGGGGGCGTTGGGTACCCATTGTGGGACTCCGGGGCGTGGGTGGGGCGGGGTCGGCCGCTTTACTCCGAGCCGAACTGTATCGCTCCAAGCTGGACCTGGACGGACTCGCGCCAGGGGGCCAGGAGGGCCTGCGCGGCGGCGGGATCTCCGTCGTGGGGGACGATGAGGAGCCGGCGGTGCGCGATCACGTCGGTGCCAGCGGTGACGGGCTGGACCCCGCCGGAGGAGGTGGCGACGTCGTTACCGAAGACAATGAGGTTGCCCTCATAGGCCTCGGGTCGGTAGGGCCGAAAGCTCGGCGGAGAGAGCCAGCGCAGCGTGACCCCGCCGCCGACGCCGTTGGCATCGAGCTCGTCCCAGGGGGAGTCGCCGACCGTCAGGGTGATGGGCATCAGGGCGTCCTGGCGGGCCTGGAAGGGGCGCACGCCGTTGGCCCAGTCGCCGGGGTGGTCGAGGACGAGGTCGGTGGCAGCGGAGAGGTGGGTCTTCAGGAGCACGATCTCGCCGCCGAGGACCACTGTCCAGGTCCAGCGCCAGTCGAGCCCAGCGTTGCTGCCCGTGGACTCGACCACGCCCACGAGCGGGCCGGCGGCGCGCACGGTGAGCACGCCGGTGGTCTCGGCCGGCACGCTGGCCCAGTCGCCGACCCAGGCGCCGTTGCCGGTCGCATCCGTGAGATCGAGCAGCACGGGGCCTTCGCCGCGGCGAATGGCCGAGGGCATGCCGCCGTGCTCGGCGGAGAGGTCGATCTGTACGGTTCCGTCTGTGAGGGATGTAGGCTCAGCGCGGAGCGCGGTGGCGTGCGGGGATGTGGGCGCACCGCCGAGGTACAGCCAGGCTTCGCGGCCCTCGCCGGGGGCGACGGCGTCGGTGGGGTCCCAGCGGAGCGCGAGGGTGCCAGCGCCGTCGCCGAGGGGGCTTTCGTGGGGGGCTGCGGCCTGAAGGCCAAAGAGGCCGTCCTCCACCTGCACGGCGAGGTCGGGGGCCTCGGTGAAGCAGCCGGGGAGGAGGATGCGGGCGGTGGGCAGCAGCGTGGGGTCGAGGTCGAGGGCGGCGAGGTTGAGGTCGAAGAGCACGACGCCGCCGAGGGGGAGGCCGGCTGGGGCGGAGAGCGACAGGGGGAGGCGCGTGGCGCCGGCGTTGGGCCACCAGGGGTCGGTGGGGTCGGGGATGGCGTCGCAGTCGGTGGGGTCGTGGGTGTCGAGGGTGGTCTGGGTGTCTGGGGGGCTGCTTTTTGGGTTGGCGTGTGGGTTGGAGCGGCAGGCGAGGGAGAGGAGGAGGAGGAGGCGCATGGGTGAAGGGTACCCGGGAGTGCGCGCGGGAGGCAATGGGGGGCGCGATGGGCCGGGGGGCGCTGGCGTGAACAAAGGGCCTCGGCCGTTGGAAGTCTCGTCACCACCCAGGCAGACACACCGACTATGCTGGCGTGCCCACTTTCAGCGCGTCGACCCACCCGCACCTTCGGCTGCTGCGGCGAAGGCGACGATTTTGCGGCTCCGTTCACGACGAACCGCCTCGATGACCCCGTGCGCCGGAACCCTGGCGCACGTCGCTTCAGAATTACGCGCCAGCCATTTCGAGTTCCGGCGGCCTCCCGCACGATGTCGACGACCTCCGCGGCATGGACGCGCCTGTCGGAACAACAAAAGCGCTCGGCAAAGATCTGCGCCCGCGCGACGCGCTCGGTGGGCGGGCCTCCACCTTCGACGACTCGGGCGAAGGCCTCACAGGACCAGGCGAAGGTCTCGCGCTTCCGAAAGTCAATGTCCAGCAACCACTCCCGCCGTCGGGTGACGGGCAGCCCCAGGGTCTGTCGCTTGCAGTTGTGAAAGATATGCGCCACCTCGTGAACGATGAAGTCCTCGAAAGGCTCGTCTCCAACCAGGGACTCGGACGAAACATAGCAGGATGCCTCCTGGCTCAGGCCGAGGATCGCGGTGGCGTCGGGCCCCAACAGGTCGGCGCCGACGGTGGCC
>JBEIQK010000079.1:0-13854 GCA_040376505.1 Alphaproteobacteria bacterium
AGGGCTACAGCCTGCCCATGAAAAAGCTGCCTCCGTCCTACCTCGATCAGGTGGTCGATCGCCGGGTGGGCGGCATGGAGGTCGAAGTAGAGCAGAAGCGCTACACGATGCGCCTCACCTCCACGCCCCAGGGCCGCAACTCCATCCCCAATCCCACCTACCGGCGCAGCGAGCCGGCCTGGAACCCGACCACCGGCCGCCTGGAGGTGAGCCCCAATGGCGCTGCGCCCTATCGGCCGGTGGGGGCGATTTGGGACGAGAACATCGGCGAGCGCTGCGAAGGCAACGCGAGCTGCGTGCCGATCTGCCCGGTGATGGCCAAGTACAACGCGCTCAAGACCTTCAAGGTGGCGCGCCAGAAGGGTGCGGTTGTACAGACCCAGGCGGTGGCCAAAAAGGTCAACATCGATCCGATCAGCGGCCGGGTGAGCAGCATCACCTGGCAGCGTTACGACGATCCCAATGGCGGCACCGCCACCACCCAGGAGGCCAAGGGCCGCGTCTATGTGCTGGCCACCAACGCGATCGAGAACGCGCGCCTGCTGCTGGCCTCCGAGGCCTGTAAAAACAGTCCTCAGCTTGGCCGCAACCTGATGGACCACTCCGTCTTTTTGACCTGGGGGCTGCTGCCCGAGAAGGCCTGGCCCTTCCGCGGCCCGGGCTCGACCTCCAACTTCCCCACCTTCCGCGACGGCGACTTCCGCAAGGACTTCGCCGCCTTCATCGCGCCCATCGACAATGGCGGCTGGGCCTGGCCCACCTTCGCCCCCGACTCCGATGTGTCGAACGCCGTCAACCAGGACAATCTCTTCGGTCGACGCCTCCGCCAGCGCATGGGTGACCGCATCCCCCGCCAGCTCCTGCTGCACTGGGAGGTCGAGCAGCCGCCCCTCTTCGACAACCGCGTCTCGGTCGACCCCCAGTACCGCGACGCCCTCGGCAACCTCCGCCCGGTGATTGACTTTCAGATCACCGACTACACCAAGCGCTCCTTTGAGGTCGCCACCGCCATCACCAACCAGATGTTCGCCCGGGGCGACATCCGCAACGCATCGGCCTACTCGCCGGGCAACGCCGAGTACGTCACCTACAAGGGCGTGGGCTACTCGTTTAACGGCGCCGGGCACCTCGTCGGCACCCACCGGATGGGCCGCTCCATCGCCGACTCGGTGGTCGACGCCGAGCAGCGCACCTGGGAGCACAAAAACCTCTTCCTCGTTGGCTGCGGCAACATGCCCACCATCGGCACCTCCAACCCGACGCTCACGATGTCGGCGCTGGCCTTCGCCGCCGCCGAGACCATCCTGGGCGATCTTCAGTCCTGAGCCCGGAGCCCCCCATGCGACTCGTTCCCTCCCGGCGCGGCGCACTCCGCCAGCGGCTCCTCAGCCGGGCCCCTTCGATGCTGCCGCGGCACCTGCAGATCCAGACCGTGGCCGGCCTCCGGCGTCACCTGCAGACGGCGATTGAGCTGGAGCACGCCACCATCCCCACCTACCTGACGGCGCTCTACACGATCGAGGAGGGCAGCAACCGCGCCGCCGCCGCGATCATCCGCAGCGTGGTGATGGAGGAGATGCTGCACATGAGCCTCGCCTCCAACATCCTGCTGGCGATCGGCGGCAGCCCGCGCATCGATCACCGTCGCTTTGTGCCCTCCTACCCCACCACCCTGCCCCACTCTGATCAGTCGCTGCTGATCGGGCTGGAGCGCTTCAGCCCTGCCCAGATCGGCGTCTTCATGGGCATCGAGCAGCCCGCGCCCGCCGGCGCCCCACCCGAGGCCAACCAGTACGGCACGATCGGCCAGTTCTACGCCGCCATCGAGCTGGCCCTGAAGAAGTTCTCCACCGAGGGGGGTCTGTTCACCGGCGACCCGCGGCTGCAGGTCCGCCCCGAGCAGTACTACGGCGGCGGCGGCGAGATCATCGCCATCGACGCCCCCACCGAGGCCGGGCGACTGGACCAGGCCCTCGAAGCCCTGGGCGAGATCGTCGGCCAGGGCGAGGGCGTGAACGGAGGAATCGACGACGGCGACGACGAGCTCTTCGGCCAGCAGGTGGAGGTGGCGCACTTCTTCCGCTTTCAGCAGATCGCCTGCGAGCGCTACTTTCAGCCAGGCGACACGCCCACCAGCGGCCCCAGTGGTGACGTGCTGCCGGTCGACTGGCGGCGCGTGTACCCGACGCGAAAGAACCCAAAGCTCGCCGACTACGCGCCCAACAGCGAGCTGTGGCGCATGACCCGCGGCTTCAACCGCGCCTACATGCGCCTGCTTTCGGTGCTGCACCGCGCCTTTAACGGTGAGCCCAGCCTCGTGGCGCAGTCGGTGGTGAGCATGTACGAATTGCGCGACCGGGCCACCGCCCTCGTCAAGGTGCCCACCGACAGCGGCGAGAACGCCGGCCCCAGCTTTGAGTGGATGGAGACCGACTGATCAGGCGCCATCCTCCTCGCGCCACTCGGCCTCGCGCCGGTAGATGGTGCGGGCGGTGATGCCCAGGAGCTGGGCCGCCAGAACCTTGTCACCGTCCACCTGCTTCAAGGTGGACTCAATCATGCGCCGCTCGACGGTCTTGAGCGGCGTGCCCACCGTAAAGGTGAGCGAGTCGGGGTTGGCGGTGGCGGTGCGCACCGCCGGCGGCAGATCGGAGAGCGCGATGGCATCGCCGCGACAGAGCACCACGGCGCGCTCCATCGCGTTCTCCAGCTCCCGAACATTGCCCGGCCAGTGCCAGGCCGCCAGGGCCGTCAGGGCCTCGGCGCTCAGTCCCCGCAGCTCGCGGTGGTTCTTGCGGGCGAAGATGCTCATGAAGTGGCGCGCCAGCAGGGGGATGTCCTCGGCCCGGGCCCGCAAGGGCGGCAGATCCAGTCGAATGACGTTGAGCCGATAGTACAGATCCTCGCGCAGCTTGCCCTCGCGGATGGCCTGCTCGGGATCGCGGTTGGTGGCAGCCAGCACGCGGACATCGGCCTTGAGCGTGCGGGTGCCGCCCAGGCGCTCGTACTCGCCGTCTTGCAGCACGCGCAGGAGCTTGACCTGGAGCAGGGGGCTCATCTCGGTGATCTCATCCAAGAAGAGCGTGCCGCCCTTGGCGAGGTCAAAGCGACCCTCTTTTCGGCCCACCGCTCCGGTGAAGGCGCCGGCCTCATGGCCGAAGAGCTCGCTCTCCAGCAGGCTCTCGGGGATGGCGCCGCAGTTGACCGTCACCAGCCGGGCGTCGCGACGGGGGCTGGCCCGGTGAATCCACCGCGCCAGCATGCCCTTGCCGGTGCCGCTCTCGCCGGTGATCAGCACGCTGACGTGCGCGCCGGCGACCTGGCGCGACTCTTCGAGCAGGCTGCGCATCAGCCCGGCCCGCCCCACCAGCTCCTCGGGCTGGGCCGCCGCCAGCTCCTGGCGCAAGGCGCGGTTCTCCACCACCAGGGCCCGCTTCTCCAGCGCCTTCTTGACGGCCCGCACGATGTCGGCGCGGCGCACGGGCTTGGTGACAAAGTCCCAGGCCCCCTCCTTCATCGCCTCCACCGCCGTCTCGACGGTGCCGTAGGCGGTCATCACGATGACCTCGACGTCGGGATCGAGGGCCTTGCTGGCCTTGAGCAGGTCGAGGCCGTCCATGCCCGACATCTTCAGATCGGTGATGATCAGGTCGGGGGCCTCGTCGCGGGAGCGGGCCAGGGCCTCTTTGCCGTCTGCGGCGTGCCGGACATCGAGGCCCTCCCGGACGAGGATCCGCTCCAGGGCGAGGCGGTTGCCATCTTCGTCATCGACCACCAGTACGAGCGACATGGGCGGGCTCCTGCTTCCCCGACAAGATGTCGTGATGGTGACGCTATGTCAAGAGTCAGACAGCCTGACGCAAGGGCGACGCTTCGCAGCGCAGCCCGCGCGAGGGTCTCGTCCTCCCCAGACGGCGGCACCCCCGGGATAGCCATCCCCGGCCTCACCGGCCTCTGGCCTCACCCCCTACCCCCCTGGACATCCGTGCAGCCCAACCAGACCTCCCTCGACCCGGCCACCCGGGCCTGGTGGACCCTGCTCCGCGCAGGCAGCCTGCTCAACCTGCTGCTGCTGGCGCTGCTCTGGCTGGAGCCCCTCCCGGCCCAGGGCGCGCCGCTGGCCCAGCGCCTCTGCGCCTCGATCTATGTGGGGGTCTGCGCCTTTCGCTCCTTTCTCCCCCGCGTGGATCTCGAGCGCACCGTGCTGGTCGACCACCCCCTGTCGAGCATCGCCCTCGGCCGGAGCGCCGCCACGCTGGCGGAGATGGCCTTTACCGTGCAGATCGCGCTCTTCGTGCATCGGCTGGCCGAGCAGGCCCAACAGCCCGGGCTGACCCTGCTCGCCATCGGCATCGTCCCCCTCATCGCGGTGGCCCAGGCCTGCTGCTGGCGGGCCGTGCTTACCGGCGACCACCGCTGGCACGCCGCCGAAGAGCTGCTCTGGGGCATCGAGATGATCGCCGTGGGCGGCGCCTTCGCCCTCGCTTGGCCGCTTGCCGGAGACCTCAAGCCCGCGCTGGCCCTCGGGATTGCGGGCTGCGCAGCGGGCGCCTGGGTGATGCTGGTGATCGACATTCCCATGTACCTGCACCGCTACGCCGCCGAGCGGGCAGCCGGCATTCCCCTCCGTGGCCTGGGGGAGGGCTGGAGGGACGCGGCTACCCGGCGGGTGCCGGCCGGAGACTGGGCCACCTGGCGGCCGGAAGCGCGCTGGATGACGCCCTACTTCACGATCTGCACGCTGCTGAGCCTGGGGATGGCGGTGGTCTAAGGGCGCGCACGGGAAGAAAAAAAGGGGGGGGCGATCGCGCGCGACCCTTGACCGCAGGGGGGGGCTCCCATTAGAGGATCGGCAACCCCTCCCCTGCTGGTTTCATACCCGCTTTGAGGTCTGTCATGGTGTCGCGCCGGTCTCAGGCTGCTTCGATGGCTCCCGCCGCGCCCGCGCAGGAGTCTCTGTCTCCCAACCGTCAACAGGCCGGCAACCAGGCCGCCCAGGAGCGGCTCAAGGCCGCCGCGGCGGGGCGCGATCCGCAGGGAAAGAAGGGCGCCCTGCCCTTTCGCGACAAGCTGAAGAGCTCGATGGGCATTGACTTCGCGGGGGCGGCCGCCATCTTTGGCGCCAAAGACGCCCTCGCGGGGGAGGGGGCCAAAGCGGCGCAGGTAGGCAAGACCCTGCTCTTCGCCGAAGAGCGGCCCAGCCTGGAGACGGTGGCCCACGAGGCGGCGCACTTCGCCCAGCGGGAGAAGGGGGGGGCGACAAGCCCGGGCACCGACAAGGGGGGCGGCCTCGCCGAAGCGGAGGCCCATGACGCGGCCGACGCGGTGGTGAAGGGAGAGGTGGCGACGCTGGAGGCGCCGGCGGAGGCGGCGGTCCACCGGCTGACTGATCCCAATCCGACGGTGGAGAATCCCGACGAGCAGAGCTACACCGATCCCACCACACCCGTGTACGATGATGAGAGCAACTCGTATGGCGACCCGGCCGATCCGGCCACCCATGCCGAGAAGCAGGCCGTTCTCCTCACCTCTGAGGAGAAACCCTACTCCGCCCTCCAGCCGCCTGCCAGCGACCTGCTGTACAAAGAGGTGGAGGAGGGCGGGACCCCGTTCACCAGCGCCGCCAGGACGGTTGGCTATCCCCTGGAGATGACTGCAATTCGACCCGACAGCCTGTACATCAACGACACGCCTGCCGTTGAGGACATCGTGCAAGGATCGCTCGGGGACTGCTACTTTCTCGCCGTCTTGACCTCGGTGGTGGCCAGCGATCCGGGCCACCTGAAGAGCATCCTCTCGCTGCAAGGAGATGTCATCTCCGCCGACTTCTGGGCTCCTGCCGGAACCGACACAAACGGCGCACCCGCCTGGACTCCGAAGACGGTGACCATGGACCGTCAACTCCTCACCGACTCCGAGGAATATCTCGTGGGCGCGGGGATCCGTCGCGAGGCCACGCCGAGCCAGCAGGACTGGTGGGCTGCAGTGGAGGAGGGCTCGTTGCTCGTCTTCCGCAAGGACCTCTTTCAGGCCGCGCTTTGGGCTCCGATGATGGAGAAGGCCTACGCCATCTACGCAGAAGCCAACGGACAGTACGGAGGAGGGGCGACCGGCGACGGAGGCTATACGGCGATTGGAGAGGGCGGATTTGAACACTTGGCGGTGACGGTCCTGTACGGCCCTGACATCGAATCCAATGAAGTACAGGAGTTCGAACCAACGACCTTCACAGGCGAACTGACCGACGAGCACATCCCCATTCTGCTGGGTCTGGCCGCAGCCCGAAACGCGCCTTCAGAGGACAGCGAAGACACGACTCACACCCTGGTCCAAGCGGGAACCACTACGGAGGTGCTCTTCGAGCGCCTGGACCAGGATCTGGAGAACGCCTGGCCGACGCCCGAAACAGAACAGCACGAGGTCAAGTGGTTGCTCATGCGGATCGAAGGAGCCGCCGTTGTAGACATGGCCTCTGAGAGCCTGGCCGCTGACATCCTGCTGGAGGCGTCTCATGATCCGCTGTGGGACACGCTTGACCCGGCCGGCTTGCCTTGGCAAGATCTACACGAAACCGTCGACACGCTCTCGTACAACGCAGAGACCTGGTCCGACCAGCGCGCAGATGACACACGAGGAGACACCTCACTCAATTTGTACACGCCGCACAGCTACACCGTCCTGGGCGCGGACTTCTTCGACGCGTACAGCGCGCCCCTCCCGGTTACGGCAACGACAGTCCCCGAGTTCCTTCCCCAGATCGACCCCCAAAGCTCCACCGTCCTCCTCCGAAACCCGCATGGTGGCGGCGAGCCCACGACCCATGGCACCGATCAGAAGAACGACGGAGAGTTCACCATGACCCTCCACCAGTACCTTCACTCCTTCACCCATCAGACCGTGACCGAGGTCTCAGCCTGACCCCGCCCCTTACTTCTTCTTCGCCCCACCCGCCGGCGGCGCCACCGGCGGCGGCTTGCTCGTCGTCGCCGCCCGCATCAGCTCATTGGCCACCCGCAGGTCATCCTCGCCGATCTGTTCGGCATCCAGGATGCGGTCCTCCGCCTCCAGCCGCTCGGTCTCGATCTGATCCGGGGCCCCGCGAAAGAAGGCGTCAAAGACCTTCTCCCCCCGGCCGGCCACCTCGGAAGCCGCTTCAAAGCGGCTGCCCAGCTTCTTCAAGCGGGTGGCGAGGCGGTAGAGGTGGTCTACCTGGGCCTTGCGGTCGGCCTGGGCGCCCCGAACCGCGCTCTCGGCGTTTACCGCCACGGTGTCGTCTTTGGGGTTTTCGTTGGAGAGGGTCTTCGCCTCCCACTCGGTCTGTTCGGCCAGCTTGGCGAAGAGGGCCGCGGACTCGCCCATCTTCTCGGCGAGGGCCGGGCCGGAGCCGATCTCACCCGGGTCTTCGCCCGGCTCCGGCCGCTCGGGCGGGGCCATCGGCAAGGTGCTGTGGTGGGGGATGCGCCGCTGGGAGATCACCAGCGGCAGGTAGCCCTGCAGCACCATCCGGCGCTGGAACATGCGGTCGAGGTGCCGGCGCATCTGCTCGGCGGTGCGGATGTTCTCTTCGCGCTCCACCCGGTAGTGCGGCACGAGGTGCTCGCCGCCGCGCTCCATGCGCAGCTCGTCGATGCGCACATCCAGCTCGGCCCGCCGGGTGGCCAGCTTCTTGCCGGCCTCGATCATGCGCTCTTCGGCAGTGCGGTAGCGGCCGATCATCTTGCGGATCTCGGCGCCGCCGTCGTCTTCGCGCTTGCCGATGAAGAAAGACTCGCCCGAGCGAACGCGCTTGACCACCCAGCCAATGGCCAGACCCAGACCGAGGAGCGCGAAAAAAGCGAGGAGGTAGGACATGGAAGGAGGGCCAGGAGCGAGTTCAGCAGGCCTGCATGGGCAGGCGCACCGAGAAGATGCTTCCCTTGCCCGGTCTGCTCTCGCAGCGCAAGCTCCCGCCGACATCTTCTACTTCCTGACGGCTGATCGCGAGGCCCAGGCCGGTGCCCCGCGCCTTGGTGGTGAAGAAGGGCTCAAAGGCGCGGGCGGCCTCTTCGGGGGCCATCCCGGGGCCGTCATCCTCCATCTCCACGCGAAGCTGGCCGCCCTCCTCGCCGATCCGCACCCGCACGAGGTGCGCGCCGGCCTCCACGGCGTTTCGCAGCAGGTTGTGCAGCGTGCGGCGCAGGGCCTCGGCGTCGAGCTCGACGAGGCCCACCTCGCCGCTCAGCTCGACCCGCACGCCGGCCCGGCGCAGGGCTTCTTCTTCGAGGCGCACGATCTCCCGGGCCAGCTCGGCCGGGTTGGCCGGCGACAGCTCGGGGCGGCGGCCCCGGGAGAGCTCCAGGTAGCGAGCGGTGAGCCCCTCGAGGCGGCGGATCTGGGCGGTGATGGTGGCGAGGATGGCGCGGTGCTCGGGATCCTCGATGTCTTCGGCCAGCAGCTCGGCGTGGAGGCTCATGGCGTTCAAGGGGTTGCGCACCTCGTGGGTGATCTGGGCCAGCATCTGCCCCACCATCGCGAGGCGCTCGCTGCGGGCGAGGCGCTCCTGATCGCGGTTGCGCGCGGTGACGTCCTCGCCCACGATCAGGCTGCCTTCGGCCCCAAGCGGCACCACATCGACATCGAAGAGGCGCCCGGCCATCGTCAGGGCCTCGGTGCGCCCCGGGCCCAGGGCGGCCAGGGCCCGCGGCACCCGCCCCTCCACCTCGGCGCCCCACAGCGCGATCGCCGCCGGGTTCACCATCACGGGCGCCCCGCCCTCGGTGAGGATGAGGCCGGCGTGGATCGAGTCGACGACCCGCCGGAGCTGGAGGGTCAGGGCGTCGAGGGCCCGGGCGCGCTCTTGCAGACGGCGGTCGCGCTCGGAGACGGCGGCGGCCATGGCGTTGAATTCGCGGGCCAGCAGCCCCACCTCGTCGTCGGTGCGCACCTCAACGCGGCCGGTGTAGTCGCCCTTGCCGAGCCGCTGGGCCTCCTCGGTGAGCCGGCCGATCGGCCGCAGGGTGAAGAGGGCCACCGCCGCGAGGCCGCCGCTCAACAGGGTGGCCAGCAAGGCGAGGGCCCCCGAGACGGTGAAGGCCCTCACCTGGGCCCGCGAGGTGCGGGCGCTCACCCGCTGCATCCGCGCCTCGACCAGATCGGAGAGGCGGCCGACATCGAGCAGCAGCGCCGTGCGGCGGGCCTCCAGGGCGGCCAGGGCGAGGGGCGCCTGCTCGGGATCGGCGGCCACCGTCTGCCAGCCCAGGAAGGCCTCGTCATAGGACTCGCGGTGGCGGTCGATCCGCTCCAAGAGGCCGATGATCAGCGCAAAGGCGGCCAGCTCGTTTTCATCTTGCACCGCGGACTGGGCCGCCTCCACCCGGGCCCGCCCCACCCGCAGGGCCTCGGCGAGGCTGGCGCTGTAAAAGGCGGCGTTGACGCGCTGACCGGGGCTTGGCTGCCCCTCTTCGCGGGCGATTCGCTCGTGATCCTGGTCCATCTGGCGGGCCAGGGCCCCCAACTCCGCGCTGACCCGGGCGATCGGCAGGTAGCCGTCGTCGAGCACGGCGAGGCCCTGGCCGATGCCGCGGAGCTGCACGAGGCTGTAGAGCAGCGCCCCCCCCGAGGTGGCGACCGAGAGCCCAAAGGCGCCGAGGATGCGCCCGCGGATCGAGGCGGCGGCCACCTAGCGGCCCTCCGCCGCCCAGCGCCCCACTCAGCCCTCATCCGGCGCCGCGAGGCGGGCGCCCTTGACCTGCATCGGGCGGCCCTCGGTGGCGATCAGGTGGGCTGGCTGCCCCGCTTCGAGCAGCAGGGTGCCACGGGCCCAGATGGTCGTGAGGCTCGGGCTGCGCAGCTCGATCGGGTGCGGCCCCGGGGGCAGACCCCGCAGGCTGAGCCCCTGCTGAGGCCCTAGAACGCCGATCCGTCGGCCATCCACCACCAGGGCAAAGCGTTGGCCGGGCGCCGGATCGACGTGCAGCCAGGTGTTGGGCTCCTGGGCCGATCGCGGCGGCTGCGGCTCGACCTTCGAGCCGGTGGACGTGATGGAGAGCCGCAGATCGCCCTCCTTGGGGAGGGTCAGCTCCACCGCCTCGGGCTGGGTGCCCCGCATCACGGTGATCAGGTGGGGGCCCTCGGGGAGGTTGGAGAGCCAAACCTCGGTGGGGCCGAAGGTGCTGAGCAGCAGCTCATCGCCGCGGCGCAGGTCGGCGGCGACCTCGGCGTGAACAAAGAGCGAGCCGGCCTGGGCGAAGCCGCAGAGCAGCAGCGGGATCCACATGAGCGCCTCCAAGGGGCCCCTTACCCCGTTGCCCCGCCTGTCCGCCCGCAGGCTATGAGCGGCCATGCGCACACCTCACCCTCCGCATTGCCGCACGGTCTCCACCCTGTCCAACGGCTTGCGGGTGGTCCAACAGGTCGAGCCCGCCGTGCCGATCGTCGGGATCGCCCTCTACTACGACGTCGGCAGCCGCAACGAAGAGCCCGGGCGCAGCGGCTTTGCGCACCTCTTTGAGCACATGATGTTCCAGGGCTCCGCCCATGTGGCCAAAGGCGACCACTTCGCCCTGATCCAGGGCTGGGGCGGTCAGGCCAACGGCACCACCAGCCAGGATCGCACCAACTACTACTGCTCCCTGCCGGCGAGCGAGGTGGGCCTGGGCCTCTGGCTGGAGGCCGATCGGATGCGCTCGCTGTTGATCACGCCCGAGAACTTCGAGAACCAGCGCCAGACCGTGATGGAAGAGCGTCGGGAGCGGGTCGACAACGCGCCCTATGGCAAGGCCGCCCTGGCCATGCAGGCCCTGAGCTACCGCTGCTGGGCCTACGCCCACCCCGTGATCGGCGAGTGGGCCGACCTCGAAGAGGCCCGCTACGAAGAGGTGCTGGCCTTCCACCGCCGCTGGTACCGCCCCGACAACGCCGTGCTGGCACTCGCCGGAGACATCGACGCCACCGCCACCCTCGCCCAGATCGAGGCGCTCTTTGGCGACATCCCGGCGGGCGGCCCCCGGCCCCAGCCCGATCTGTTCGAGCCGCCCCGCCAGGGCTCCGTTCACGAACGAATCGAGGCCCCCCTGGCCCGGTTGGGGGCCGTCAGCCTGAACCACCCGGCCCCCGACTTCGATCACCCCGACTTTCCCGTCTTTGAGGTGCTCGAAGCGCTGCTCTTTCGCGGCTCCTCTTCGCGCATCTGGCGGCGACTCGTGGTCGACAGCGGCGCCGCCGTGCAGCTCTCCGGCGGCTACGAGTGCCACCGCGGCCCCAGCGCCTTTGGCCTCTTCGGCCTCGCCCCCCGCGGCGGCTCCACCGACCGCATCGTCGACCTCTACGAGGCCGAGCTGATGCGCCTCATCGAGGAGCCGGTGCCCGAGGCCGAGCTGCAGCGGGTGGTGAACCAGCTCCGCGCCGCCAAGGTCTTTGCCAGCGAGAACATGCTCGGCGTCGCCCTCTCCCTGGGCCGGGCCCTGCTCTTCCACGGCGAGGTCGACTGGGAGGAGCGCCAGCTCGCCCGCATCGCCGCCGTCACCCCCGACGATCTGCGTCGCGTCGCCGCCGCCACCTTCACCGAGGCGGGCCGCGTGCGGCTCGATGTGGTGCCCGCATGAGCTTCCCCGACCGCCCGCCGGCCAGCGGCCACGCCCGCCCCTGGAGCCTGCCCGAAGCCCCCTTGCGTCAGCTCCCCGGCGGACCGGCGATCCAGACCGTGCGGATGGGCGCCCAGCCGCTCTTCCTCGCCGCCTGGACCTGGCCCGCCGCCCGCCTCCAAGAGCCGCCGGCCCCCCGCGGCGCGCTGCGCCTGCTCACCGCCTTGCTCCGGCACGGCACCGATCGCCACTCCTCCGAACAGATCGCCCACATCCTCGACGATCGCGGCGCCCGGCTGCGGGTCTCCGCCAGCACCGACTCGATCACCGTCTCGGTCGCCGGCCTCTCCGAGCACCTGCCCGCCCTGCTCGACCTCCTCGATGAGGTCGCCCTGCAGCCCGCCTTCGCCGAGAGCCACCTGGAGCGCGAGCGCAGCGCCGCCCTTGATCTGCTCCACAATGAACAGAGCGACCCGGATCACCTCGCCAACCTCTGGCTCTGCGCCCTGGTGTATGGCGGGCACCCCTATGGCCAGCCCTCCGCCAGCGCCGAGGGCCTCGCCGCCACCACCCAGGCCGATCTGCACGCCCTGCACGCGCGAATCACCGCGCCGGCCCGGGGGCACCTCCTCGTGGTGGGCGACTTCGAGGCCGAGCCCCTCCTGGACCAGCTCTGCGCGCGGCACGCCGATCGGGTCGGCGGCGGGCCCGTCCTGGCCCTGCCGGGCCTGCCCCAACCGCGGCCCCGCCGGGTGGTCGGCGTGACCCGCCCCGGCTCCGAGCAGACCACCATCGCCCGCGGCCAGCTCGCCATCCCCCGCGCCCACCCCGATCTGCACGCTCTGCGCCTTGCCAACCACGCGCTGGGCGGCAGCAGCAGCGGGCGCCTCTTCACCCGCCTGCGCGAAGAGCTCGGCCTCACCTATGGGGTCAGCAGCAGCGTCGACGCTGGGTTGGTGGGCGGCGACTTCTCGCTTTCGTTCACCACCGCCGCCGCCCGCACCGCCGAGGCCTGTCAGGCGCTGTCGGCCTCGCTCGGCGACTTCTCGACCCGTCCGCCCGCCGGTGAAGAGCTGGAGCGGGCCCGGCGCTCGATGATCGGCGGCTATGTGCACGGCACCGTCGGCGTCGCGGCGGTGGCGGGCTTGCTGGCGCGGGGGCGGGTGCTGGGCATCGATCGCGCCGACCTCGCGGAGCGCCCCGCCCGCATCGCCGCCCTCGACGATGAGGCCGTGCAGCAGGCCGCCGCGCGCTGGATCACGCCGGCCGACCAGAGCCTCGTGCTGGTCGGCGTCGCCGAGGCCCTCGACGCCGCCCTGGCCGATGAGCCGGACGCGCTGCGGGTGGACGCCGAAGACACCGCCTACCACCGCGGCGATCTTATTCCCTAGGCGCCCTTCGTCGAAGGGAAGAAAGCAGCCCCTTGTGCCCTTCTTGCCGCGCCCCACCCTGTCGGCTATGCGGTCGACCCTTTGCCAGGGCGCGTGATCCGCGTGGCGCCAGCGGCACCCCCGCCCACCAGCGCGGTCACCGCCTGCTTCTGGCCGCGGTGAGCGGCAAAAGCTTCAACTCCGAGGTCTCTTCCATGCGTCTCTCTTCTGTAGCACTCCTCGCAGCGCTCTTCTCCACTTCCCTCCTTGGCTGTGACGGGGGCGCCTCCAAGGGCGGCGCCGAGAGCACCAGCGCCGCTCCGAAGCAGGAGATCGGCACGGTGCTGGCCACGGTGAACGGCATGGAGGTCGGCAGCATCGAGTTCGAGCAGAGCGCCCAGCGCAAGAGCCCCGCCGCTGGCGACCAGCTCAGCCTCGAAGAGAAGA
Organism: Alphaproteobacteria bacterium; assembly: GCA_040376505.1. Classification (GTDB taxonomy): domain Bacteria; phylum Myxococcota_A; class UBA796; order UBA796; family UBA2385; genus JBEIQK01. Next base: position 13,379 of record JBEIQK010000079.1, read on the forward strand.
AAGAGGTGCTGAACAAGCTGGTCGAAGAGAAGCTGCTCTACCTCGAAGCCTTGAAGAAGGGCCTCGACAAGGACCCCAAGGTCCAGAAGGTCATGATCAACTCGCTGCTTCGGGACGACGTGTACTCGACCGTGAAGAACAGCGAGTTCACGGACGAGATGCTCCAGAAGTACTACGAGGAGCACAAGTCCGAGTTCATCGTCCCTGAGAAGGTGCAGATCAAGCGCATCCTCGTGAAGGTCAGCGACGGCGTGACGGACGACAAGGCCAAGGAGAAGGCCGACGCGCTGCGCGCCGAGGTGTCCAAGAATCCGGACAGCTTCAAGGATGTCGCCGCGCGCGACTCCGAGGATCCCTACAAGCGCCGTGGCGGCGACATGGGCTTCGTGGCGAAGGACGGCAAGCCCGGCCTCGACCAGGCCGTCGTGGACAAGGCGTTCTCGCTCGAGACCGGCGCGATCTCGGACGTGTTCAAG
>JBEIQK010000201.1:0-9289 GCA_040376505.1 Alphaproteobacteria bacterium
GGACATCGGCGTGGCCGGCGAGGGTCCTCTGCAGCCGTCCGGCCTGCGCCTGCTCGGCCAGCGGGAGGACATCCCGGCCTTGCTGGCTGCGGCGCGGGTCTTCGTCATGCCCTCTCGCTCCGAGGGGCAGGGCCTGGCGGCGCTGGAGGCCCTGTCTGCGGGCGTACCGGTGGTGGCGAGCGCCGTGGGGGGCCTCGTCGAGGTGGTAGGAGAGCACGGAATTCTCGTCGAGCCGGGCGATCCTGGGGCCCTGGCCCGGGGCATCGCGCGCGCCCTTGGGGGGGATCACCCGGATCTCGCCGCGGGGAGGGCCTGGGCGGCGCGATCGTCGCCGGAGCGGGCGGCCCTGGCGCACCTGTCGCTCTACCGGGCGGTGCTGGGTTGACCGGGGTCAGCCGCTGGCGCGGCCGGTTTTGTATACATTCTTGTAACAAGGCGTTATACGCCTATTTGTTGTGTTGACCATACGGTGACGGAACATCAGCGGCCGGGGCCAGGGTCGCTGGTTAGCCGCGGGCCCCATGGACGTAGACGCATTCTCCCAAGAGCTTCAGGCCCTCGGCGTCGAGCTTCGCCGCCAGAGCCCGGAGGCCGATGTGGCGCACCTTCGCAAGGTCGCCTTTGTCGGTCGCCTTTGTTCGGTGCTGGGCTGGGCCACGGCCTGGATCGCGCCCAACCCGGTGTCGGCGGCCCTGCTGTCGACCGGCCGCTTCTCGCGCTGGTCGATGATCGCCCACCACGTCGCCCACCGCGGCTACGACCGGGTGGGCGGGCCCCAGGGCAAGCCCTTCGCCGAGGGCTGGCGGCGCCTCATCGACTGGTTCGACTGGATCGACCCGGCGGCCTGGAAGCACGAGCACAACACGCTGCACCACTACCGCCTCAACGAGGATCGCGATCCCGACCTCGTCGAAGCCAACCTGGACTGGATGCGCACCAGCGGCTGGCCGATGTGGGTGAAGTACTTCGTGGTGGGCCTGGGGGCGATCTCCTGGAAGTTCAGCTACTACGCGCCCAATACGCTGGCCGAGCTGCACCGCAGCGGTGACAAAAACGACCCGGTAGACCGCAACGCCCGCTCCTGGAACCCGCTCACGCCGGTGGGCCGCGACCTCTACCTGAAGAGCCTGCTGCCCTACATCGCGCTCACCTTCGTGTTGCCGGCGGTGCTGGGCTGGCTCATCTCGCCCTGGGTTGGGATGAGCCTGCTGTTGAACAGCCTGCTGGGCGAGATCCTCACCAACATCCACACCTACCTCGTGATCGTGCCCAACCACGCCGGGGGCGACCTGTACCGCTTCAAGGACCCGCCCCAGGGCAAGGCGGACTTCTTCCTGCGGCAGATCCTGGGCTCGGCCAACTTCCGCACGGGTGGGCAGGTCAACGACTTCCTGCATGGCTACCTGAACTACCAGATCGAGCACCACCTCTGGCCGGATCTGCCGATGATGGCCTACGCGCGCGCCCAGCCGCGGGTGAAGGAGCTCTGTGCGCGGTACGGGGTGCCCTATGTGCAGGAGTCTGTCTTTGAGCGGGCCCGCAAGACGGTGCGCATCTACACCGGGCAGGACACGATGAAGCAGGCGGACTCGGGCTTGTCGTGGGCCTCGGAGGCCGCGCCGGCGATGCAGGCGGCTCAAACGGCCTGAGGGCGCGGTCAGGCGCCGAGCACCACCACGGGCTTGCCGCCCGCGCTGCGCTGCTCGGTCCACAGGCGGTCCTCCCAACTCCGGTTGGGGCGGACATCGAACACGATCAACCACCCCTGTTCCAGCCCCACCGTGTCGAGGTAGCGGCCGAGCTGCGCCACGCCGCGGTCGACGACCGTCTCCAGGCGGTCCCGACTGCGCACCCGCTTGACCTCAATGGCGAAGCGGTCGGGCCCATAGGCGACGAGCAGGTCCATGGCGCCGCGGCCGGCGGCGAACTCGCGGTGGACGCGGCCGCCACCGTTCACGACCCGCTGTAGAAAGGCGCTGAGGGCGAGGTGGGGCACGGCTTCGGGGTAATTGGGCACCTGCCCGGCGAGGAGGTCGGCGCTCTCGCGCCACCATTGGAGGAAGGCGTCGAGCAGGGCGGGCATGTCGAGGCGACCCTCGGGGCTGGCCCAGGGCCACCAGGGGGGCGCCAGGTTGGCCTGCACGTTGAGGGCGATCTGCCGGACGAGCACCTCCCGATACATCGGGTTGGCCGGGATGGGGCCGGCGGGCCCCGGGCGGAGGAGGCCGAGGTCGAGCACATACTCGTAGTCGTCGGTGTCGACGTGCACGGGCTCATCGCCGAGGATGACGGCTTGTACGATCCGCGCGACGCGGGGCTCCCGCAGGCGCTGGGCGAGGCTGTCGAGGTGTGTGGTGCGGGAGAGGATGAGGCGCTCGCGGGCCTGAGCGATGTGGGGCAGCGTCACAGGCTGGGCGCGGTCGGGCACCCCCTCGCTGACGCAGAGGCGGGCCAGGGCGTTGACGAGGAAGGGCTGGCCATCGGTGAGACGGGCAAGCTCGTCGGCCGCCTCGGGGGTGAAGGGCTGGCCGGTGTCCTGGGTGTGCTGGGCGAGGAGCGCTGCGACCTCGTCGGGGCTGAAGTTTCGCAGGGTGATCGAGGCCGCCTTGACGTTGAAGGGCGAACCTGGGTTGAGGGCGCGCCCATCGTTGCTCTGCAAGAGGTAATCGCGCAGGTCGCGCATCCCGATGAGGGCCACCGAAGCGGGGAAGCGCCCCACGCCGCGGTCCATGAAGCCTTCGCGGAGCTGGCGGAGGAAGCTCACCATCGCAAGCCCCGAGAGGACGTCGGCCTCGTCGAGGAGCAGCACCAACGGCACCGACAGCCGGCCGGCCCAGGCAGACAGGTAGGCGTTGAGGCGGGCGCCGACCGGGCCGGACAGGAAGGGCTCGATGGGCGGCGCCTGCTCCGCCGCCGGCAACTGGCGCCCGGCCCACTTGTGGAGGGACTGCAGCCAGAGTGGCTCGGCCATCGCCGGATCATCAACGCCCTGCGATGCCTCCAGGGTGACCCAGCAGGCGGCGATTCCCTTGGCGCGCAGGTCGGCCGCGAAGGCTCGCATGGCGGTGGTCTTGCCCGTTTGGCGCGGCGCGTGCAGCACGAAGTAGAGCTGCTCGTCGATGAAGGGCAACAAATCTGGCAGACGGGCGCCCGGTGGCAGCATGTAGTGCCGGGAGGGTTCGCAGGGGCCGGTCATGTTGAAGGAGCGCATGAGGTCGGGTAACGCGTGGGCGGGCCGAATCCGCTGTACGGCGATTGGCGCCGGGGCCAGGGGTTGCACGCCCGGGGCGACGGCGGGCTCGGTGTTTTCAGAGGTGCCCATCGTGCCTGCGATGGGCTGCTTGGGTTCAAGACATCGGGCGCTTTCCTGGCTGGGCGGCACACCACGCTGGGGGTCCGGCCAGCCTTCACGCCGGTCGGTGCGACCCGCGCATCCACTGGCGACTGTCCCGGTGGCCGAGCCGCCGCTTCAGGGGGCCGGGGCCGCGGTCCGCTCGATCAACACGCGCTCGATGCGGTCACCGGGCTGCAGCGTGCGCAGCAGGCCGAGTCCATCGGTGACCTCACCGAAGATCGTGTAGGTTCCGTCCAGGTGCGGCTGGGGCGACAGGGTCACAAACCACTGAGACCCGCCGGTGTCTGGCCCCGAGAGCGCCATGCCCAGCATGCCCTCGTCGTAGCGCAGGGGATTGATCTCATCGGGGATGCTCCAGCCCGGGCCGCCGGTGCCGTCGCCGCGCGGGTCGCCGTCTTGCACCACAAAGTCGGGCACCACCCGGTGGATGGACAGTCCGTCGTAGTAGCCATCCTCGGCGAGGCGCACGAAATTCCAGACCGTGACCGGCGCCTCGCTGGGGTAGAGCCGCAGCAGCACCTCGCCGCGGCTGGTGCGGATGCGGGCCCCGCGGATGCGGGCGAGCTGGTCGAGGGGCACGTTTAAGGGCTGGTGGACGGCCTGGGGGCGCGGCACCTTGAAGGCGTCGGCCAGCACGCTGGCGGCCTCGACGATCTCGGGATCGGGGTGTTTGCCCAGGGTGCTGACGAGCTGGATGAGCGCGGGGCTGACCTTCTGTTTTCCGATCTGGTTCTTCTTCTCGGGGTAGAGGGCGGCCAGGGCCTTGGCGGCGCTGCGGGTCAGATCGGGGTCCACCGGCTGTTGGAGCAGCCGCACCAGCGTGCTCTCGGCGGCGCGGTCGGGGCGCTCGGCGAGGTGATCGGCGGCGGCGGTGGCCACCACCCGGTCGCCGGCCAGCAGCAGCGGCAGGTAGGCGGCGGTGGCGACCTTGAGCTCGACGAGGCGCCCGGCGGCGGCGACCCGCACACGCGCGCTGTCATCCTCGGTGGCCAGGGCGACGAGGCGCGGCACGTCGCTGTAGCCGGCCAGGGCGGCCTCGCGGATGGCGTCGGGGCGGTTGGTGCCCAGGTAGGGGCCGAGCTCAGCCATCAGCCCGGCGGTGGCCAGGGCGGAGAGGGCCTCGGCGGCCTCGGTGAGGCGGGTGGCGCCGTGGGTGCGCTGGTCTTCGGCCGCCTCCAGGTCGGCGCCCCGGGCGACGATCGGCAGAAGGAGGGCGAGGCGGTCGAGGGACTCCACCTGGCCCACGGCGGCGATGGCCTCGCGGCGCACGCCGGGATCGATGTCTTGGAGCAGGCCGGCCACCTCGCGCCAGCGGGCCAGTCCGCCGGCCCGGGCCACGGCCACCCGCACCCGCGGGGAGCTGTCGCGGGCGGCCTCGCCGTAGAGGCGGGCCTTGCGGTCTTCGGCGTTGGTGAGGGCGGCGGTGGAGCGCAGCAGGAAGGCGCGGGTGGCGACGTCGCGCTCGCGGCTGGCGGCGGCGAAGAGGGCGTCGGTGGCGCGGTTGGAGAGGCTGGGCGGCCGGATGCGCCCCAGGGCAAAGGCGGCGGCGCGGCGGGCGCGCAGGTCGAAGCGCTGGAGCTGGCCGATCAGCGCCAGCACGACCTCCTCAGCGCCGGCCTCGGGGATGGCGCGCATGTGCAGGCGCCCCAGGGCGATGGCGGCGGCCTCGGCCACCTCGGGCGGGTGCAGGGGGGCGGGCTCCTCGGCGAGGTGGCGCACCAGCACGGGCACGCTGGCGCTGGTGCCCTGCTTGCCGAGGCCGGCGCAGAGCAGAGCCCGCTGGCTGGGGCGCTCGGCTCGGCTGAGGAGGGTGAGCAGGCTGCTCTCCGAGCCCGGCGTCTGGCCCAGCGCGAAGGCGGCCTCGCTGCGCACGGTGGCGTCGGCATCTTCGGCCAGGGCGCCGAGCGCCGGCAGGGCTTCGGCAACCCGCAGGCGGCCCAGGGCGCGGGCGGCGCGGGCCCGGGCGGCCGGGTCGGGGCTGTCGACATAGTCGACGAAGGCGGCGGGCGGCAGGCGCATCGCCTCCATCAGCAGCACCGCCGACTGGTGCTCGGCGGTGAAGGCCGGCACGGCCTTGGGGGCGGCGCTCTCGCTCGCGCCGAGGAAGAAGAGGCCACCGAGCCAGGGGTTCATGCGCGCTCCGTGCAGGAGGGGGCAAGTATCCCATCGCACCAAGGCGGGCCGGAGCGGCCCCGGTGCGGGCCGGAAGGGGAGCCTTCTCGCGGAGCGGAGCCGGCTTTTGACGGCGTTTGGCTGGCAGGGCGGGGCGCAGCGCGGCATGAGCAGGGACGGAGCATGCAGATGGCGCGGCTTTTTGGCTTCATGATGGGTGGCGTCGGGCTGGTGACCGTCTCCTGTGCGGAGGCCGGCAAGGGGCGCGCCCAGGTCGACAGCGGCGGGCCCCGGGTCGAGGACACCGATGGAGCCGACACCAGCGCCCCGCCGGTCGCCGCACCCACCTTTGTTCTGGCCGGCGGCGGCAGCGAGGGCGAAGTGGGCGACGCGGGCGCCTGGTCGGCGCGGCTCTACGGCCATCTGCTCGATGGCGGCGACGTCACCGGCGATGGGCAGGTGAGGGTGGTGGTTTTGTCCACGGCCGAGGAGACCGACTGGCTGCCCTCCTACTTCGTCGACCTGGGCGCCGATGGGGCCGAGAACCTGCGGGTGGCCAGCCGCGACGCGGCGGAGGAGGCCGGCGAGCGCGTCGACACCGCCGATGCCGTCTTCCTCAAGGGCGGCGACCAGGGCGAATACTACGACCTGTGGAATGACACGGCCCTCGAAGGCGCCCTGCGCGGGCTGGTGGCGCGCGGCGGGGGGCTCGGCGGCACCAGCGCTGGGGCGATGTCGCAGGGCGCGCTGGCCCTGGCTGGCGGCGAAGACCTCGTGAGCGCCGATGTTCTCGAAGACGCCTGCACCGCCTACCTGGACGACCGCGACGGCGGATCGGGCCTGAAGACCGACTTCTTCGACTTCGTGCCGGCCCTGGTCGACACCCACTTCGTCGAGCGGGCCCGCCTGGGGCGGCTGGCCGGCGCCCTGGCCCGAGCGGTGGACGAGGGGCAGGCCGAGGCGCCGCTGGGCATTGGAATTGAGGTGCAGACGGGCCTGTGGATCCACCAGGGCCGCGCCGAGGTCATCGGCGAGGGCAGCGTCACCCTGCTGCACACCGACGGCGCGCTGGCGCCTACCCGCGACTGCGGCGCGCCCCTCGACTGGCGCGGGCTGGGCCTCGACCGGCTGATCGAGGGCCTGGGCTTCGAGTTGGCCGATCCCCGCAGCGTGAGCGGCGCCCTGGCCCTGGAGAGCATCCCGGCCCTTGGCGCCATCGAGGCCGAGCCGGGCTTTGGGGCGCGCAGCGATGACAATTCCGATGAGGAGTCCTTCTCCTGGGTGGTGGAGCGCGCCCCTGACCCCTACGGCGGGCACAGCGGCGGCGGCGCGGCCCGGCTGCTGGGGGCGGCGGGGCTGCTCCAAGCCCAGGATCGCGACCGACGGGCGGCCAACGACGAGGCGCTCTTTCAGGCCCTGGCCGAGGGTGGCCTGGGCATCGGAATTCTCGCCGATGGGCAGAGCGCCCTTGGGGTGGAGGGCGGCCGCCTCACCGTCTCGGCGACGGGGGAGCGGCCCCAGTCGGCCTTGGTGATCGATGTGCGCGAAAACCGGGGCGTGGCGGTGGGGGCGGCGGCCTCGGTGCATGACGCCGGGGATGGCGGGTTGCGTCCGGCGGCGATCCTGGGCGCAACCGTCGACCTCGTCGGCCTGGGGGAGGGGCTCACCCTGGACTGAGGCCCCTCAGGGGGCGTCTTCGTCGCCCTCCTCCTCCTCGGGGAGCAACTCGATGCCGACGTCGACGATGGGCTCGACGAGCTCATCGGCCTTGACCCCCTCCTCGGCGACCTCGGCCGGGGCCAGCGTTCCTTCGGTGGCCTTGGCCCCGACGCGGGCGGCGTCATCCCCGACCTCGGCGGCAGTGACGCCGACTCGGGCGGCGTCGTCGACGAGGTGGGCCCCGGCGGCGCCGACGGCGGTGGCCTTGGCGGCAGAGCCGGCCTTGCCGGCCAGCGAGGCGGTCTTGCCCAGGGTCCCACAGCCCTTGGCGGCCTTGGCCCCGACGGCCCCTACGCCCAGGCAGCCGGCGGCCCCGGCCAGGATGGGGCCGTCGTCGTCGGACTTGGGGGCGGACAGGGCGATCAGCAGCCCAACAAAGAGCAGGAGGGGCCGCAGCAGGGCGGCGGGATCAACCGGTGAGAGGGTCATCGAGGCTCCCTGGTCCGCCCAGCGGGTGATCGGCCTGAATCCTCCCCGATCTACCCGCCCGCGGCCCGCCTTGGGCGCGGATTCTGTACGCACCGGGTCTGCGGGTGGACAGGCCCGCCCCGGCGGGTCAGGCAGGAGGCCCATGACGCGCAAAGCCTTCACCGATCTGCTCGCCGAGACCCGCACCCGCAGCGAGATCAAGGCCCTGGCTGCCCGCTTTGACGACGAGCCCGAGCTGCGCGCGCTGGCCCTCGCCATCGCCGCCGAGCGCGGCATCGAGCTCGATGAGGAGGCCAGCGACAAGCGCCTCATCCGCGCCCTGCTCGACCGCGCCGAGGCCGCCCAGGTGGTGCGCACACCCACGCGGCGCGACGCGGCCTTCCGCTGCGCCTGGTGCGCGGCGCTGGTGGAGGCCGGGGGCGGGCGCGTGCGCGACCACTGTCCGCGCTGCCTGCGCGGCCTGCACGTCGATGTGGTGCCCGGCGACCGGGCGGCCGACTGCGGCGCGGTCCTGGAGCCCGTGGCGATGCGCCTCGCCGGCCGCGACGGCGTGCTGGTCTCCTGGCGCTGTGTCGCCTGCGGCCACAGCTACGAGGGGCGGGCCCACCCCGACGATCAGCTCCCGGCCACGCTCGACGTCGCCGACCTGCCCGGGCCCCTGAGCCCGCCGGTCGAAGATGCGGTGGTGGATCGGGCCCGCACCCTGCCCCTGCGCGTCGTAGAAGCCCTCCGCCGCGGTCGGCTGTGGAGCCCCGGTCAGCGCGTGGTGGTGGCCGTCTCCGGCGGGCTTGACTCCAGCGTGCTGCTGGAGCTGCTCCACCGCACCGCCGGCGCCCACCAGGGGCAGCTCACCGTCGCCAGCGTCGATCACGGCCTGCGCCCCGAGGCCATCGCCGAGGTCGCCCAGGTTGGCCGCCGGGCCCGCGCCCTGGGCCTGGACTTTCGAGCGCTCTCGCTCGGCCTGGAGGCCGGCCCCAACCTCGCCGAGCGGGCCCGCGAGGCCCGGCGGGCCGCGCTGTTGGGGCTCGGCGCCGACCGCATCGCCACCGCCCACCACGAAGACGATCAGGCGGAGACCGTGCTCTACCACCTGCTGCGCGGCTCAGGGGCCGCCGGCCTCGCCGGGATGAGGGCCCTCGACCCGCCCTGGTGCCGGCCCCTGTTGGGCGAGCCCCGCGCCGTCCTGCTGGCCTGGGCCCAGGCCGAGGGCCTGCGCTGGGTGGAAGACCCGAGCAACGCGGGCTCTCAGCGGGGGCAGCTCCGGGCCCTCTGGCCGGCCTTGGAGGCCATCCAGGGCGGGCTCTCGGGGGCCCTGGCGCGCTCGGCCCGCCTGCTCGCCCGTGAGGATGCGCTGCTGGAGCGCATCATCGACGATGGGTGGCCGCGGCTCGCCCAGACAGGTGGGCTCTCGCTGGTGGGGCTGCGGTCAGAAGACCCGGCGTTACACCTTCGTTACCTGCTGAGGCTCTGCGCCGAGGCTGGTCTCAGCGCGCCGCGGGCGGAGCGCCTGGAGGCGGCCCTGGCCTTTGCGGGCGAAGAGGGGGAGGTGGAGTTGGGCAGCGGGGCGCGCCTGCGCTTTGGTGAGGGGCTTGTTTCGATTGTAACATGACGTTACGATTCTGTTACCGAGGATCGAGGAGCGTTCCAGCCCGGTTGCTGTGCATCCCCGCTGCC
>JBEIQK010000284.1:0-7485 GCA_040376505.1 Alphaproteobacteria bacterium
AGGCCCAGGGCGCTGCTCAGCACGAGGCGGCGGGTCCACCGGCCGGCCCCTTCGCGTATGCTTCCCGGGCGAGGTGCCCCCTGTCTGCCGATCTGCTCGACGCCGTCTCGGCCTTCCTCCTCCGCGAGGCCCGTCCCGCCACCGCCGACAAGGTTGTCGCCTTCAAGCTCCTCGTGGTCTCCCACCTCCTCGGCGGCCTCGCCCGCGAGCTGCGCGACGGGGGCGCCGTCGATCAGGCGGAAGAGGCCCGCCTCGCCGCCCTCTTGGGCCTGCCCGCCCCCGCGCCCGGTGAGGCCGGCGCCGCCGACCGCCAGCGGCTCCACGCCCACCAACTCGCCGAGATCGCCGACCCCGACACCGGGCCCGCCCGGCTCAACGCCCTGCTCGACGCCCAACTGGAGACCTTGTCGGATGGGCTGATCGTCCACAATCCCTTCTTCGACCGCAGCGTGGAGCCTCAGCCGGGCGGCGGGTTTCTGGCCTGAGCGGCCTTGGCGCGCACGGTCTCGGCGTTGTGGCTGCGGCTGGCCCACTCGCCGGCGAGGGGCAGGGCGTACCACTCTCCGTTGTTGGCGGCCATCGCCGCCTTGAGCTCGTACAGGACGTACACAACGAGCATCGGCAGGGCCAGGATGCCGCAGGAAAGCAGGCTCACCAGCACCGCCACCACGCCGAAGTAGAAGCTCTGCAGGGCGTGGTAGGCGACAAACTCGCTCTCGGGCCGCTTCCAGAGGTAGATGGCCAGGGGCCCCACCACGCCGCCCTCGAAGAAGGTGAGGGCGTGAGAAGCGAAGGCCCAGGTGTGTTCGTCTGAGGTGGTGGAGGGGACCGGCAGGTTGGACATCGGGGCTCCCGCAGCCCAGGTGGCGGGCGCCCCATCGCCTATCGCCGCCTCAGCGCCCCTGGACCTTGCCGCGCCACTGTTCACGCTCCCGGGCCGCCCGGGAGCGCTGCTTGAAGACGCGGTTCTGCTCGACCGTGAGCCGCTGATCGCCCCGGCGGGCCTCGAGTTCGGCCTCGCGCTGCAGCTTGTGCCACTGTTCGAGGCGATCGGGCGCCACCGCGTCGACGACGGCGCAGCCCGCGTCGCCCTCGTGGCCGCAGTCGCTGTAGCGGCAGCCGGCGGCGGCCTCCACCACGTCGGCGAAGGCCAGATCGAGGCCGGCGCTGTCGGTGATCCCGAGCTCCCTCATGCCGGGGGTGTCGATCAATACACCCTTGTCGAAGACCCGCAACTCGCGGCGGGTGGTGGTGTGCTGGCCCCGATCGTCGTGGAGGCGGATCTCGCCCGTGTCCATCACCGGGGCGCCCAACAGGGCGTTCATCAGCGAGGACTTGCCCGTGCCCGAGGTGCCGATCAGCGCGACCGTGCGCCCCGGTGCGAGGTGGGAGACCAGCTCCTCGATGCCGATGCCGAGGTGGGCGCTGGTGAGCACCACCGGCAGATCGGCCGGCAGGGCGCGCAAAAAGCGGCCCTCGTTGCCGATGGCCAGATCGCACTTGGTGGCCACCACCACTGGCACGGCGCCGCAGGCGTGCACCAGGGCGAGGCCGCGCAGGATGCGGGCCGGGTTCCAGTCTTTGTTCAAGGAGCTGGTGAGGAAGACCACATCGAGGTTGGTGGCGACGATCTGCGGCTCGCCGGCCATCCCGGCGCCGCGACGGCTGAGGACGCCGTGGCGGGGCAGGCGGCGGAGGAGGCGCGAGCCCTCGACCACCACCCAGTCGCCGACCTGCAGGCGATCGGCGGCGGTTTTGGGTTGAAAGACCACGCCTGCCGGCAGGAGCTCGGCGCGATCGGCGTGGGCGACCGCGACGCGGCCGATGGACTGTTCAGAAGTGAGCGGAAACGGAAGGAGGGCGGCCCAGACAGGGGACCAGCCGAGAGCTTCGAGGTTCAAGAGGGCACCAGGGAGCGGTGCCCGCTGCGATCGCGCGTTCTTGGGCTCTTTAAGCGAGGTTGCCGCGCGAAGGGCGGGCAGGGGAGGGGATGAAGGGCTGCGGGGGAGCGTTGAGCACAGTCATTCCAGCCTCCGGGGTTGGGAGCCGCGGGCCTCGCCGCCGACGGGCAGACAGAGGGGGCGCCAACACGCAGGGACTACGTCGTTGGCGATCCGCCGTCAAGGCCGGATCTGGGGCCATCGCCGCCCCGGGGCCAGCAGGCTACGCAGGCGGCTCTCTCTGGCGAAGAGGCGAACCCCGATGTCCAGCTACGACCACCGTCTGCCCGCTCGGGGGGCCGCGCGCGCCGCCAACCGGCCGAGCCTCCTCGAAGAGGGCGATGAGCAGACCACCCTCGGCAACGCCGCCCTCTCGGCCCGCAGCGCAGTGGGCCAGGAGAACGCCGAAGGCAGCGAGGCCCCCGCCGCCCTCGCAGACGGGCTACACTTCTTTCCCAGCGAGCATCGACTGGTTTATGTGGTGGGTAGACAGACCCTGCTCTCGGTGGAGGCCCGCGGCGGCCCCGAGGCCGCGCCCACCCACAGCGAAGAAGCGATGCCGCCCGGCCCCACCAACGAGGGGCAGTTCCTCGTCGCCGGCACCGAGGCCTACAACACACCCTCCTGGAGCTGGTCCAAGCTGGACTGGGGCGTGCCGCTGATCGACAAGGGCAGCGACGTCTGGTATCAGTTGCCGAGCGGCAAGTATGGCTCTGTTCAGCGTGACCTCGGGCTCGGTCGGCAGCAGATCCTCGACTACCACCGCCAGCTCTACGGCAGCGCCGAGGTGCCCAAGACCTGGGTCTTCAATGACTTTGGCCCCAAGGCCGTGCGCTACTTTCGCGACAAGAACGGCGACGGCAAGCGCAACGCCGACGAGCCCTTGGAGGGGGAGATGATCCACACCACGCCGAAGAACGAGGCCGAGACGGCCCGCGGCCAGTCGGTGCCCTTGGATGACTCCCACGGCTGCATCCACATCCGGCCGGTCGACCGCGAGAGCCTCGATCAGGTGGGCGCCTTCGCCGCGGGCGTCGCCTTTCGGGTGCACCCGTACAAGGCGCCCCGCCTCAGTTAGGGCGGCCGATCCAGCGGGCGGCCAGCCGCTCTACGGGGTCGGCGGCGGCGCGCAGCTCGGCGTCGAAGGCGCGCACCTCGGGGTCTGGGGTGCGGCTGGCGTAGGCCCGGGCGAAGAGCACCCAACTGGCCAGCTCGTAGTGATGCAGGAGGGGGGCGAAGCGGTGCCCGGCGAAGGAGGCCAGGAGGGCGTCGGCCTCCTCCACCCCGGCGCAGGCGACGAGACCGGAGGCGGCGTCGAAGAGGAGCTGGCGCAGCGACTCAAAGGCGGCGTCGGGGTCGGTGGAGACCTCGTTCATCAAGGCCTCAAAGGCCTCGGGCGACAGGCCGGCGTCCTCTGCGACGGCGGCCATCGCGGGCACCTGGGTCTTTAAGAAGTCGGAGCTGCGCACCCGGCCGATGAGGCGGCCGACGAGGTAGAGGTCGAAGGCGCTGGCGATGGCCTCCCCAAAGAAGAGCACGTCGGCGCTGAGCGGCCGGTCGGTCAGGGCCTTGCGGGCGAGGTGGTGCCAGGCGACGTGGCAGACCACGTCGGCGTCGATCTCCTCGCACTCCAGCACGTCATTGGGCTCGGCGGCGTTCCAGTAGGTGAGGTTCAAGAAGAGCACCCGCTGCCAGCCGCGGCCCTCGGGCGCAATCTTGAAGGCGAAGCCGTCGCGCAGCAGCACATCGCGCAGGGCGGCGTAGAGGGGCACGCTGCGAAAGGCCTTGGCGTCGCGGATCGTGAGCTGGTCGAGGGTGCAGGCGGTGAGCGGCATCTGGGGGCCTATTGCGTGCTCCGGCGCCTGTCCGCCCTCGGTCTTGCTTCTGACAGCGGGCTCAGTTTGCACTTGCGCAAGCCCCCAAACCGGGCCATGACCGGGGCCCGCTCGAAGGGAGCCCGTTCGGATGCGCGCCCAAGCTTTGTTCCTGTTGTTGGGGGTCCTCGTCGCCCTGGTCGCCCAGGCCGCGCCCGACAGCGCCGCGCTGCGCGAGCGCTACCTGCTGGGCGCCGGCGTCCACGTGTACCCCACCGCCGCCGCGGGCAACGCCAAGCGGGGCTTCATTCACCGCGGCCAGGTCGTCGCGGTCGACGGCAAGGTGGCCGGCAAGGGCTGCGCCAAGGGGAGCTGGTACGCCCTGATGGGCGGCGGCTACGCCTGCCTGGAGCGCATCACGCCCTCGGAGCTGAGCCCAGCCCCCCAACCGGTGCTGGTGAATTTCGACGCCCCGCTGCCCGAAGAGTACCGCAACTACGCCAAGACCGGCAAGTGGGAGCGCTCGCCGCCCGACCAGACCATCCCGCTGGTGCCCTTCATCTACGCCAAGAGGTGGCGGGCCTGGCAGGGGCCCTTTTACACGAGCCTGAAGGCCTTTGAGCAGGGCGCCGCCCCGGCCGAAGACCAGATGGAGCCGCACCGCAAATTCCGCTTTGTCGATGTTCGACAGACCAAGAAGGGAGAGGTGCTGGTGCGGCCCGACGGCATGGTGGTGCCGATCAAGAACATGTATGTGTATCCGGTCACCAATTTCAAGGGCCGCGACCTGGAGCTGAGCCCCCTGCCCGAAGGGCGCATCCCGGCCTGGGTGGGCGGCTATGACGGTGCCCCGCTCTATACAGACCCCGACGCCAAGTCGACGGTGCTGGCGACGCTGGAGTACCACACCGTCCTGGAGCTCGATCCCACCCCCGGCGACGCCGCTGGGCGCTTTTGGAAGGTGCTCAACCTCGACACGGTCGGCTATGTCGACCTGCAGAAGGGCGCCCGGCGCCACGCACCCCAGCCGCGCAACCCGGAGATCAGCGTCGAAGAGGAGTGGATTGACATCGACGTCGATCAACAGATGTTGACCCTCTACCGGGGTGACACACCGATCTACATCACGATGGTCTCCACCGGAAAGGTCGGCTACGGCACGCCGCTCGGCATCTTCCGCATCTCCGACAAGATGGCCTGGACCGACATGCAGAGCCGCGACGACGCCGAAGAGGACGACGTCTACTGGGTCGAAGGCGTGCCCTGGACCATGCACTTCGCCTTTCGCTACGCCCTTCACGCCTCGTGGTGGCACTGGGGCTATGGCAACAAGGCCAGCCATGGCTGCGTGAACCTCTCTCCCCTCGACGCCCGGGAGATCTTCGACCGTTCACGCCCTGCCCTGCCCCCCGGCTGGCACACCGTCTACGAGATGGAGCAGGATCTGGGCACCACCATCCGCATTCGCTACGGCGCCGAGCCGGTGCGCGATCGGCGCGGCGCCTGGGATGCCCGCTGGAAGGGCAGGTGGGCCAGCGTCGACCCCAACCCGCCCAAGCCAAAGGCCAAGCCCCTCGAAGAGGCGGCGCCAAGCGGCGGGTAGTCGCGAAGTGGCGTTCGAGGGGCAGGGTGGTCTGGGTGTGTAGAGAATCCTCGTGAACAGGGCAGGGCGCGCTCCGCATTCCCCTTTTCACCGGTTCGTTGACGGTCGCGCGTGGCGAATTGTAGCGGCTCGATGGATGAATCGCGCCCCTCTGCAAGGCAAGAGGGGCGGCGACGGGCAAGGGGGGCCGTGGAGTTGGGCGGGCGGCGAACCGGGTCGCCTGCTCAAAAACCTCGGCCAGCGCGGGCTGGTATGCGCGATCGGAGAGGTTGGTGCGAGCGTTTAATGGGCCGGCGCCGAGCGGTAATTAGCGGCGGCGGGCCACCAGCACATTGGGCACCGGGTAGGCGGTGGTGTTTGTGTCGGATTCGAAGAAGCCCGTCTCGTAGCTGCCCACCTTGCATCGGGGAGCCCCACCCTCGCGCAGACAGAGGGTGGCCTCGGGGCCGCCTTCGCCGTAGTGTAGGGCCACCAGCGACAGGGGGAGTGCCAGCAGGGCCTCGGTGAGGTCTCGCATGGCGTAGGGCGCCCGCACATGGATGAAGAGGGCCTTGCCTTCGGCATCCTGGCCCACCAGGGCGGCGCTCCAACGGCGGGGCTGCGGGGCCCAGGTGGGGGCTCCTTCACAGTCGAGCATCCGAATGGACTGGGCCAGCAGGCCAAAGTCGGCGGTGGACGGATCGGCAGCGCAGTCGCGGACGATCCAGAAGGGGGCCAGCCCAGGGTGGCGCGGCTGGCCCAGCAGCCAGGAGCGCTGGTCTTCTGCCGCGGCGGCCTGGTTGACGTGCCCGCCGGCCTGCAGGGCGCCCACGGCGCTGCGGTAGTCCTCGCGGTACATGCTGGGGTTGATCAGCGCCACCACGGCGGGATCGGCGGCCATCCACTCCGGGCCGGTGCGCCCTTCGATGCCCAGCGCAGAGGCCATCTGAAGGCCGATCTCCAGCACCTTGGGATCGATGCGCAGCACCTCGGCCTCGCCGGGGGCTCCGAGGTGGCTGGGTCTGTTCAGCGGAAGCAGCGCCCGCTCCAGCCCTGGCGCGATGCGGGTGAAGGCTGAGGGCGGCGCCACGACCGGCGGGGGCGGCGGATCGGCGCAGCCGAGCAGCAGGAGCAGCACCTATCCCCCCGCCGCAGCGACGATCTGGCGGGCGGCCTGCTGGGGGTCCAAGGGGCTGCCGTCGGCCTCGACATGAGACAGTCGCCAGTCGCAGCCCTCGCGCCAGCGGCTGCAGCCCCAGGCGGCGCGGCCGGACAGCACCTGACCGGTCTTGCACTGAGGGCAGGGCAGTCCGTCGGGGGTGAGGGGCGCTGCGGCGGGCCGGCGGGTGCCGCTCTCGGGAAAGTCAAAGACCACCTTGTGCTCTCCATCGAAGCGCAGGCCGGCCTCAAAGGGCTTGCCCGCCTTGCTCTTGAAGCCCTTCATGGGTGGGGTCTTGCCCTCTTTGAGCAGGGTCTTCACCATGCGGGCCGAGACCTCGCGCTTGGCGATGGTGCCCCAGATGACGAAGTCGCAGGTGCCCTCGCAGGCGTAGCGCCCCTTGCGAGCCTTCACCGGCTGGCCACACTTGGGGCAGGGCCCGAGAGAGGGGCCCTCGGCGGCGCTGCGCTCGGGGGCGGGCGGGGTGGCGCCGCGCATCTCGTCGACCATGCCGATCAGTCGACTGTTTACATCGGCCATGAAGGCGAGGCGAGACTCCTTGCCCTCGGCGATCTGCGAGAGGCGGGCCTCCCAGCGGCCTGTGAGCTCGGGGCTCTTCAGCTCCAGCACCGGCAAGGCCTCGATCAGCGAGACGCCGCGCACCGTGGCGTGCAGCTCCTTTCCCTGGCGCTCGATGAACCCGCGCTTGAGCAGGGTCTCGATCACTGCGGCGCGGGTGGCCGGCGTGCCGAGCCCGCCGCTGCGCAGGGCCCGCTTGAGCTCGTCGTCTTGCAGGGCCTTGCCGGCGGTCTCCATCTGATACAGGAGGCTCGCGTCGGAGTGGGGACGGGGCGGTCGGGTGGCGCCGGCGATCGCGCTGGGGTCTTGAACAGAGACCATCGCTCCGAGCGGCAGCAGCGGCAGCTCGCGATCTTTGCTGGCGCCCGGGGGATCGATGGCCTGCCAGCCGCGGTCGCGACAGACCCGGCC
>JBEIQK010000230.1:0-8621 GCA_040376505.1 Alphaproteobacteria bacterium
CCGCGGCACCAGGGCCAGGGTCAGGCGCAGGGGCTCCGCCTGGATCGGCGTCGGCGTGGACTCCCGCCGCCAGGCCCCCTCGCGGCGGCTGGCCCGCAGCGCACAGGGGCCGGGCGCCGGGCGCAGGCGAAAGGCGCCGTCTTCGCTGGACCAGGCCTGATCGCCGCAGCCCTCGACGTGGGCGGTGCCGGCGGGGGCGCCAGCGGGGTCCACCACGAGGCCTTCGACCGCCTCCGGCTCGACCGGGAGGGTGAGGGGGCCGCCGAGGCAGGCGCCATCGGCCCAACGGAGGAGGAGGGGCCCAAAGCCCTCCACGCGCAGCCAGCCCTCACCGGCAGCGGGCAGGCCGAGGAGGTAGACCGCGCCGCCGCGAAGCGGGCTGATGCGCAGGGCCTCGGCAGGGGCCGACAGATCGGCGCCGAGGCGCAGCACGGCCTCCTCGCCGTCGAGGGTGTGGGCCAGGGCGCAGCGGGCCGTGAACGCGGGGTGGGCCTGCAGAGCCGCCTCGTCGAGGATGCGCAGCGGGTGGGTCTCATCGAAGGGGGCCACGCTGGGATCGAGCTGATCCTCGAGCGGGCTGTTGGGGCCGACGGGATCCAGGGGCCGCTCGGCGCTGCCCAGGGGCGGCGGCCGGTAGTGGGGCGGCGGGCGGAGGGGGGCCTCGGGCGCGGGATCGCCCCCCAGGAAGGGCAGGGCCATCAGGCCGAGGAGCAGCAACGCGGCGATCGAGGCCTGGGGGCGCGACATCGGGGGCCTTGGCAGAGCGGGGTGGGGCTGGGTAGGCCAGCCCAGAGGATTGAACCCATGTCCAGGCATCCTGCCACCTTCATCCGCGTCGTCGGCGTGGCGCTCACCGTCTCGGCCTGCAAGACCGGCGAGGTGACCACCCACAACCCGCCGCCCCCCGAGCCGCCGCTGACGGTCAACCCGCCCGAGCCGCCGCCCGAGGTGCCGCCGACGGCGAACCCGCCGCTGCCGGTCTCCTCGCTGCCCACCTACGAGAGCGTGGCCTCGCCGCACCCGCCGGGGGCCACCAACCCGCCGAGTCCGGTGCTCTACGTGGCCCGCGAAGATGGGAGCTGCTTCAAGGCCTGGATGGGCGGCATGGTGCCGCTGCCGCGCGACATTCAGATGGCGGGCGGTCGGGTGGTGGCCACCCGCGCCGAGGCCGCCGGCGCCTCGGCCGCCACCGAGGCCCAGTGCCCGCCGGGCCAGCCCGCACAGCTCCTCGCGGCCTACGACAAGCTCGATCCCGCCGTGCTCCCCGGGGCCAAAAAGCCGTGAACAGCCGTGCTGTCGCCGAGTGGCAGCGCCGGGTGGCCGCCGAGTACGGAAGCGCCGCCCTGAGCGCCCAGGTGCTCACCTGGAGCATCCAGGTGGGGCTGGGCCCCAAGCTGCTGGAGACAGCGATCCGCGTGGTCTGTGATGAGCTCGACCACGCGCGGATCAGCCACGAGGTGGTGGTCGCCTTGGGCGGCGATCCGGCGCCGGTGGCGGTGCCGGCTGAGCCGCCGCGGCTCGCCGAGCAAGGCGCGCTGGCGGCGCTGGTGGAGGCGGTGGTGACCAGCTTTTGTCTGGGGGAGTCGATGGCCGTGCCGCTCTTCGCCCGGATGCGCGCCCGGTGCGCCCACCCGGTCGTCCGGCCGGCGCTCGACCGCATCCTGGAAGATGAGGCGGTGCACCGGGCCTTTGGCTGGTCGGCCTTGGACGCGCTGCTGGCCCTCGATCCGGCCGTGGGGCCCTTCGTCGAGGCCCGGCTGCCCGCCTGGGTCGGCCGCTATGGCGGCTACTTCGATCCGCCCCCCGCGCCGCCCCTGGACGAGGAGGGCCGCGGGTTGGGCCTGCTCGACCACGAGGAGTACGCCCAGATCGCGCGCCTCGCCTGGGAGGAGGACCTGCGCCACCGCTTTGGCGCCCGGGGGATTCAGGCGCCGGCCTTGGCGCCGAGGGCGGCGGCGAGCTGATCTTCGGCCGAGGCGCCCCGCCAGGCGGCGTCGCGGGCGGCCTCGATCCCCCGGCGAATGGCGGGGCCCTGGGGCAGGCCTGCGGCGAGGAGGGCGGCGCCATCGACCTCACAGCGGAGGTGCTGACCCTCGGTCTCCCACCAGGCGAGCCAGCGGTGGGCCCGCGGATCGCGCTCAGCGGCCCAACGCCGCTCGACGGGGTCGAGGCGGAGCAGGGCCCGGGCGGCGGCGGGTCGGTCTTCGCCGGCGAAGGCGGGCAGGGCTTCGACGACGCGCTCGGGGCCGCTGAGCCAGCGCTGGTGCTCTTTTTTGCCGCCAGGCACGAGGTCCACCAGGGCCGGGCGCAGCCCTGGAGGGGATTGGGCGGCGAGGCGCAAGAAGAGCAGGTCGGGATCGGGGGCCGGGCCGGCCAGCGCCGCGCCCCCCAGTCCGCGCCAGTCGGGCTCAACCGCGGCGAGGAGGCCCATCTGGGCGACGAGATCGAGGGCCGCGGCGGCGACCGCCTCTCGGCCGATCAGCCACAGCTCATGGCCCACCCGCTGGAGGCTCACCTGGGGCAGCACTGCGACGGCGTCGGCGGCCTGGGCGAGCAGCGCCGGATCGAGGTGGGCGCCGAGCCGGGCGGCGTAGCGGGCGGCGCGGAAGGCGCGGGTCGGGTCGTCGGAGAAGGACCGCGGGTGCAGGGCGCGGATGCGGCCAGCCTGCAGATCCTCGGCGCCGCCGAGCGGATCGAGCAAGGCGGGCTCAGCCCCGGGACGCAGGCGCAGCGCGATGGCGTTGATGGTGAAGTCCCGGCGGGCCAGATCGGCGCCGATGTCGGCGGGCTCGATCTGCGGAAGGGCGCCGGGGCTGGGGTAGCGTTCGCGCCGGGCGGTCACGAGATCGATGGGCGGCAGGCCGGGGCCGGGGCTCCAGGTGGCGGTGCGAAAGGCCTCACTGCGGCGCAGCGCCCCGCCGAGCTCGGCCTGGACGGCCTCGGCGAAGGGCAGGGCGTCTCCCTCCACCACGAGGTCGGCGTCCTGGCTCGGCTGACCGCGCAGCCAGTCGCGCACGGCGCCGCCGACGAGGAAGATCGGCAGCCCGGCTGCCTCGGCGCGGACCACCACCGCCTCGACCGGCGCCGCGGCCAGGCCCAGGTGCTCGCCCAGAGAGGCCTTCACGCGGACGGCGGCGGCAGGAGGAGGCCGGCGCTCAGCAGCGAGAAGACCGCGTCGGCCAGGGCCTCGGCGTCGACCGGCTCGCCGCGGAGCGTGGCCTGAAAGAGCGGCTCCTTGACGAGGCCGAGCAAGCAGCGGGCCGCGAGGGCCTGATCGCCGGGCCGCACCCAACCGAGGGCCGCGCCCAGCTCGAGGGCGGTCTGGATCCGACCCAGGGCCCGGGCGTAGAATTCGCGCAGCAGGGCGTCGCTCTCGTCGTCGATGCCGACCGCCTCTGCGAAGAGCAGGCGCACCACATCGCGATCGCAGGCGACGCGAATGAGGCGCACGAAGTTGTCGCGCACCTGGGGTGCGATCGGCGCGTCGACGGCGATCGGCAGCACCGCGGCCACCACCTCGTCCATCAGGTCTTCGAGGACGGCGTGAAAGACGGCGCGCTTGCTCTCGAAGTGATTGTAGAAGGTGCCTCTTGCGACGCCGGCCTCCGTGATCACGTCGGCGATGCTGGCCTGGTGGTAGCCCTGGCGTCCGAAGACGGCGCGGGCGGCGGCGAGCAGCGTGGAGCGGCGCTCATCGGGCGTGAGGGGGAGGGCGCGGGCCATCGGCGGGGCCTATCGCGGGCGGGCTGGCGCTACACCGCTTGGGGGGCGCGGGAATAGGGGGAGGCTGGCCCGCTCGGGCCCGCCCGGAGCCCCCATGCGCGTGATCCTCCTCTCTGTTTTGCTGCTGGTGGCCCTCCTCGCCGCGGCCTCTCCGCCCGAGTTGGGCCGCAAGGGCATGGTGGCGGCCGACGAGGCCCAGTGCAGCGCGGCGGGGGCGGAATTGCTGGCGCGGGGCGGCAACGCGGTGGACGCGGCGGTGGGGGCAGCCCTGGCCTGCGGCGTCACCCAACCCTCGGCGAGCGGTTTGGGCGGCGGCGGCTTCGCGCTGGTGCAGCCGGCGGGCGGCGAGCCGCTGGCCTTCGACTTTCGCGAGGTGGCGCCCGCGGCGGCGACGCGCACGATGTTCATCGAGGCTGCTCAGAAGGACGCCAGCACCCTGGGCGGCCTCGCGGTGGCCGTCCCGGCCGAGGGGCCGGGCCTCGCGGCCCTGCACAAGCGGCTCGGCCGGCTGCCCCTCTCCGCGGTGGTGGAGCCGGCGGCCCGCCTCGCCGAGCAGGGCTTCGCCACGGGCTTTCACCTCGCGCGCTCGATCGCCAAAGAAGATGCGCTGGCCCAGGCCCTCTTTGGGCTGCCCCGGCCGCCGCTGCGCGGGGATCGCGTGCGACGGCCCGCCCTGGCCCGCACCCTGCGCCAGATGGGCAAGAGCGGCGGCGCCTCGCTGCAAACCGGCGAGGGGGCGACGGCGCTGGTGGCGGCCATCCAGAAGGCCGGCGGCGTCGTGACCAAGGCCGATCTGGCGGCCTGGACGCCTCGAGAGCGGCCGGCGGTGCGCTTCTCCTACCGGGGCTGGCAGGGGGTGACCTTTCCGCCGCCCTCCTCCGGTGGGGTCGTGCTCGCGCAGATCCTCGGCGTGCTGGAGGGCTATGACCTCGCGGCCCTCGGCCACAACAGCGCCGACGCCCTGCACCTGATGGCCGAGGCGATGAAGCATGCCTACGCCGATCGGGCGCGGCTGATGGGCGATCCCGACCGGGTGGCGGTGCCGGTGGCGGCGCTCCTGAGCCCGGCGCGGGTGGCGGCGGTGCGGGCGGCGATCGTGCCGGGGCGCACCTTCCCGCCCGATCGGTACGGCGCGCCAGTGGACATCGGCAGAGACGCGGGCACCCAGCACATCTCGGTGCTCGACGCCGAGGGCATGGCGGTGGGCCTCACCACCACGGTGAACACGGCCTTTGGCAGCAAGGTGGTCGATCCGGTCACGGGGATTGTGCTCAACAACCAGATGGACGACTTCGTGGCCCGGCCGGGCGAGCCCAATGCCTTTGGCCTCATCGGCAGCGAGGCCAACGCGGTGGCGCCGGGGGCCCGGCCCTTGTCGAGCATGAGCCCGACCGTGCTGCGAAAGGGCGATCGCACGCTGGTGGTGGGGGCCAGCGGCGGCCCCTTCATCATCTCCAGCACCCTGTCGGCCATCGTCAACGTGATCGACTTTGGCATGGACCCCCAGGCGGCGGTCTCGGCGCCGCGCATCCACCACCAGTGGAGCCCCAACAGCCTCGTGGTCGACGAGGGCATCCCCGAGGATGTCCTGCGGGCCCTGCGCGCGCGCGGCCACGAGATCCAGGTGATGCCCTTCTTCTCGGCGGTGCAGATGATCGACGGCGCGCCGGGCGCTCAGTTGGGGGCCAGCGATCCGCGCAAGGGCGGCCTGCCGGCGGGCGTGCGATGAGCTTGCCCCTGGAGCTCGACGGGCCCGGCCTGCGGCGCCTCTTGGACGAGGTCGGTCGTCGGCTCGGCCACTTTCTCGACACCCTGGCGACGCAGCCGGCCGTGGAGAGCGCCGGCCGCGACCGCCTCGCCACCGCCCTGCGCGAGCCCCTCCCAGAAGAGGGCCGCAGCGTGGGCAGCGTGACGGCGCTGATCTTCGAGCGGATCGTGCCGATCGCCCTGCACACCTCGGGGGGCGGCTACCTTGGCTACATCCCCGGGGGCGGCCTGCCCCACAGCGGCGTGGCCGACCTCATCGCCGACGTCACCAACCGCTACGTCGGGCTCTGGCAGGCCGCGCCGGGCCTCGTGGAGCTGGAGTCGGCGGTGATCCGCTGGCTGGCGCAGGAATTGGGGATGGGGCCCCAAGCCGGCGGCCTGCTCACCACCGGCGGCTCGATGGCCAACTTCACCGCCATCGTCACGGCCCGCCGCGAGCGGCTGCCCGAGAACT
The DNA here is from genome assembly GCA_040376505.1 of Alphaproteobacteria bacterium. Lineage (GTDB taxonomy): Bacteria > Myxococcota_A > UBA796 > UBA796 > UBA2385 > JBEIQK01. Next base: position 5,945 of record JBEIQK010000230.1, read on the forward strand.
TTTTGGGCGGGCGGATCTACACCAGCGTGGAGACCCACCACTCGGTGAAGAAGGCGGCGATCCTGGCGGGCTTTCCCGAGCGGGCGGTGCGGGTGCTGCCGGTCGACGCCGAGCGTCGCCTCCGCGAAGATGCGCTGCATGACGCGATCCTCGAAGACCGCGACGCGGGTCTGTCGCCCTTCCTGCTGGTCAGCACCGCCGGCTCTACGCCGACCGGTGCCGTGGACGATCTACAGTCCCTGGGCGCCTTGTGCGCCGCTGAAGGGCTCTGGCACCACGTCGATGGGGCCTATGGCGGGGCCTTCTGCCTCACGGCCCGCGGCAAGGCGGCGCTGGCGGGCATCGGCGCGGCCGACTCGGTGGCCCTCGACCCGCACAAGGGGCTCTTTCTGCCCTATGGCACCGGCGCCCTGCTGGTCCGTGACCCCGAGGCCCTGCGGCGGGCCCACGCGCTGACCGCCTCCTACCTGCCGCCGATGGAGACCGATCCGCGCCGCTGGGACTTCGCCGAGCTCGGCCCGGAGCTGTCGCGCGACGCCCGGGGCCTGCGGCTCTGGCTGCCGCTGATGCTCTGCGGGGCGCGGGCCTTTCGCGAGGCCCTCGACGAGAAGCTCGATCTGGCGCGGGTCGCCCACGCGGAGATCGCCGCCTGGCCCGGGGTCCGCTGCATCAGCGCGCCAGCGCTCTCTCTCTTCGCCTTTCGGATGGAGGGGGTGGACGATCCCAATGTGTGGAACCGGAGCTGGCTGCTGCGCGCCAACGCCGGCCGGCGCGTCTTCCTCACCGGCGTGGAGGTGGATGGTTTGTTCACGCTGCGGCTCTGCGTATTGTCCTTTCGCACCCACGCCGCCCAGGTGGGGTTGGCCATCGAGGCCCTGGCCGAGGCCGCTGCCTCCTTGGGTCGGCCGGTGCGGGACGGGCCCCCCGCCGATCCGCCCCTGGTGTAGGATCCCGCACGATGACCGCCGATCTCTCTGTCGATCCCGAGCTGCTGCGACCTGAGGTGAGCAACCGGGTGATCGGGAGCTTCTTGGGTTGGTTCACGGCGGCCCAGGGCGAGGCCTTTGTCGGCGAGGTGATCGACGCGGTCGGGGTCCCCCGCGCCCACCTCGCAGACCCGGAGGGGTGGATCTCCTACCGGGCTACCCTGATGCTGGCCGAGGGCGTGGCGCGTCGGCTGGGCCTGCCGGCCGAGGTGGCGGGGCGGGAGCACCCTGTCTTTCAACACTGGCGACAGATGGGCCGGCGCTTCTTTCGCCCCGAAGATCTCGGTGTCTTCTATGGGATCGTTCGGGCGGTTGGCTCGCCGGGATTGTTCTACCGGGCGATGCCCGGGCGCAGCGCCACGGTCAACCGCTGCATTCAGCTCCGGCTGCTCGAAGAGGGGCCTGGCTTCGTGTCGATCGAGGCCTCGAGTCTGGATGGGTCCCGCTGGCCAGACACCCCCTGGGCCTGCTGGAACCGCGTGGGCATCCTGGAGGCGGCCCCCGAGATCTGGGGCCTGCCGGCGGCCCAGGTGGAGCACCACCACTGCGCCCACGCCACCCTGGATTCGCAGCCGACCTGCGTGTACCACGTGCGCTACCGCGAGCGGCGGCTCTCGCGCTGGGCGGCGATGGGCCTGCGCACGGTCGCCTTGGGGCTGGTGGGGCTGATCCTGGCGGTGTCCTTCGCGCTGCCGTGGACGCTGGTGGTGGCCGGAGCGGCCTTGCTCCACCTCGCCCTGGAAGGCTGGTGGGAGGCCCGCCGCCTGCGCAACGCCTACGAAGAGGAGCTGGCGCGCTCCAACAGCCTTTTTGGCGAGGTGGATCGGCGCTACACCCTGCTTTGGGAGCAGCAGCGCGATCTGCACGAGGCCCTGCTGGCCAACCGCAAGTTCTCGGCCTACCTGCCCGCCGAGCTGGTCTCCCAATTGCAGCGCGATCCGCGGGGCGGAGCCGACCTCCAAGGCGAGGAGACCGACGCCGCCGTGCTCTTCGCCGACATCGCGGGCTTTACGCCCCGCTGCGAGCGCCAACACCCCCGGCAGGTGGTGGCCGACCTCAACCGCTGGTTTCAAACGGTCGATCCGGTCATTCAGGCCCACGACGGCATCATCGACAAGCGCATCGGCGACGCCATCATGGTGGTCTTTGTGCCGCGGGGGCCCCAGGCGCCCAGCGCCGAGCGGCGCGCCGTGGACTGCGGGCGGGCGATGCTGCGGGCCCTCGATGGCTGCAACGCCGCCTTGTCCGAGGCCGGCCGGGAGCCCTTTCGCATTCGCATCGGTGTTGCGGCTGGACCGCTCATTCAGGGCACGATGGGCTCGGCGATCCGCTACGAATACACAGTGATCGGCGACGTGGTGAACCTCGCCGCTCGCCTCGAGGCCAAGGCGACCCCCGGACACCTGCTGGCGCCCGCGGCTTTGGTGGACGCGCTGGGCCTTGATCCGGCCTTGGCGCAGCGGCGATCGACCTTATCGGTGCGAGGAAAGGCGGCGCCGATCGAGGTGGTGGAGCTTGGACCCTGAACAACGCCATGGAGCCCCCGCCAGGCGGGTCGGCTCCCCGGAGCGCAGCCGATGAGCGACGCCATCCTGCGGTGGATCTCCACCCCTCTTTCTCTTTCTGTCTGTCGCGGCGCTGATCTTCGCCCTGCGGGGCCTGACTCCGCCGGCCGTGGCGATGGACCCGCC
>JBEIQK010000906.1:0-2453 GCA_040376505.1 Alphaproteobacteria bacterium
ACACCGGCCTCGTCTACCTGACCCCCCTGCTGGGCGGCATTATCGCCGACCGGTACCTCGGCCAGCGCAAGACCGTCATCATCGGCGGTCTGTTGATGGCGGTGGGCCACTTCGTGATGGCCTTTGACTCGATGTTCTTCCTCGCCCTGGCCCTGCTCATCGTCGGCAACGGGGCCTTCAAGCCGAACATCTCTACCCAGGTGGGCAACCTCTACCCCGCCGGAGATCCGCGCCGCGACGGCGCCTTCACGATCTTCTACATGGGCATCAACCTCGGTGCCTTCCTTACCAACCTCGTGTGCGGCACCCTCGCGGCGGTCTACGGCTGGCACTACGGCTTCGGCGCCGCCGGCGTGGGCATGCTCATCGGCCTCGTCATCTACCTGATCGGTCAGCCCTTCCTGGCCCCCGACAACGTGATGAAGCGCGACACCGCCACCAGCCAGGGCGGCAGCCAGCCGCTCACCCCCGGCGAGAAGCAAGGCGTGATGGCCCTCGTCGCGCTCTGCGCCCTCAACGTCGTCTTCTGGGGCGTGTACGAGCAGCAGGGCAACACGATGCAGACCTGGGCCGATGAACAGACCATCTGGCCGATCGTCGCCGGCTTTCAGATTCCCTCGGTCTGGTTTCAGTCGCTCAACCCCTTCTTCATCTTTCTGCTGGCCCCCCTGCTCGACATGGTCTGGGCCTGGCAGAACAAGCGCGGCCAGGAGCCCACCAGCGTCACCAAGATGGCGATTGGCTGCTTCATCCTGGGCGCCAGCTTCCTCGTGATGGTGGCTGGGGCGCGGGTGGTCGGCGATGGCCAGGGCAGCCTGATGTGGCCGCTGGTCTGTACGCTGCTGCTCACCGTGGGCGAGCTCTACCTGTCGCCGATCGGCCTGTCGCTGGTGACCAAGGTCTCGCCGGCCCGCATGGTGTCGATGATGATGGGCATGTGGTTCCTGTCGAGCTTCTTTGGCGGCGTGCTCAACGGCTACCTGGGCGTGCTCTACGACAAGATGCCCAAGGAGGCCTTCTTCATGGTGCTCTCCGTCCTGGGGGCCAGCGCTGGCGTCGCGATGTGGGCCTTCAACAAGCCGCTCAAGAAGGCGCTGGGCAACGTCTGAACAAAGCCGCCGCCGCCGGATGACCCATCGGGCGGCGGCAGGTTAGCCCCGGCCACCGAAACAGGTGGTCCATGACAACGTCTCCTCTCCCCACCGCCGCCGCCCGCGACGGTGAGGCCCGCCGGGCCTTCCTCCGCGACGCGCTGCACCGCGCTGGCGCCGACGCCAACGAGCTGGTTGAGCTGCGCTACCACAAGAAGTCCTTCCACACCGCCATTGTGCAGCGTGGACGGTTGGAGCGCAGCGCCTCGCAGTCCCGCGAAGGCGTGGCCGTGCGCGTGTTGGTCGACGGGAGCTGGGGCTTCGCCACCACCAGCAGCGCCGATCCGGCCAGCCTCGCCGCCGCCATCGATCTGGCCCGCCGGTCCGCCCGCGCCAGCGCCCCGCACCGCAAGAGCCGCGTGCCGCACCTCGCCGCCGGCTCCCTCGCCGTGGGCGACTTCTCCCAGGCCGGCGTGGACGAGCTGCGCAGCCGCAGCCTCGACGCCCGCGTGGCCCTGGTGATGGAGCTCGAAGCCCAGGCCCGCGGCGCCTCCAGCCGCATCCGCACCGCCAGCTCGGTCTACGACGAGATCATCGAAGAAAAGGCCATCGTCACCTCCGATGGGGCCGATGTCTCCTGGGTGCTCGGGCGTCCGGGGCTGCGCGTCAAGGCCGTGGCCGAGCGCGACGGCGACCTCTCCGACGTCACCGAGTCGATCGGCGTCACCGGCGGCTGGGACTGTCTGTTTCGCACGGCCCCGGGCGAGATGGCCGAGTCGGCCGCCCGCCGCGCCGTGGAGCTGCTCGACGCCAAGGCCGCGCCGGGCGGGCGTCAGACGGTGATCCTCTCGCCCTCGATCGTCGGCCTGCTGGTGCACGAGGCCATCGGCCACACCGTCGAGGCTGACTTCGTGCTCTCCGGCTCGGTGGCCCAGGGCAAGATCGGCCACAAGGTGGCGAGCGAGCTGGTCACCCTCTGCGACTCGGGCCGCAGCGAGTACTTCGGCGGCGCTGGCGGCACCCTGCCGGTCGACGACGAGGGCGTGGTGGCCGATCGCACCGTGGTGATCGAGCAGGGCATCCTCAAGGGGTACCTGCACAACCGCGAGACGGCGGCCCGCTTCGGCGTGGCCCCCACCGGCAACGCCCGGGCCTGGGAGTACGCCGACACGCCGCTGGTGCGCATGCGCAACACCTACATCGAGCCTGGACAGACCTCGCTCGAAGCGCTGATCGAGAGCACTGAAGAGGGCCTCTTCCTCGACGGAGCCCGCAACGGCCAGGCCGACGACACCGGCGAATTCACCTTTGGCTCGCGCTTCGCCCGGCGCATCCACACGGGCAAGCTCGGCGAGCTGCTGC
>JBEIQK010001013.1:0-2043 GCA_040376505.1 Alphaproteobacteria bacterium
CCTCGGCGATGTGGGCGGCGCTGCGGTTGTAGGGCGCCGGCGTGGCGAGGAGCTCGTGGAGGGTGGCGGCGTCGGGGTCGAGCTGGTGGCCGTGGTGTGGCAGCACCACCGAGAAGCCGTCGGCCCCCGCCTGGCGGGCGAGGCCCAGCACGGCCCGCCCTTCGGCGGCGGCGCCCTGCACCCAGGCCAGAGAGACCTCGATGTCGAGCGGCAGGCCGCGATCGACCCGCGCCGCCCCAAGCGCCCGCAGCGCCCCCAGGGCCGCCTCGGCCGAAGCGCCGGTGAGCCGCTGCTGGAGCGGATCGCTCACGCCCCCCATGCCGATGACGACGGCGGCGAGCCCATGATCGACCAGCTCTTCGGCCCGCGCCAGATCGATGCCGCGACCGTTGGTAAAGAGCGTGACCCGGCACTCCAGCCGGTGGGCAAAGCGGATGAGATCGGCCAACAGTGGATCATCGGCCTGATCGGGCGCCAGGACATGCACCGCCACCGGCCCCAGCCAGTCCACCGCGCGCACCAGCACCCGCCGCCAGTCCGAGGCCGAAAAGGCCTCGGCCCCATCGGGAACGAGGGAGAGGTCGAGCCGAGCGGGCCGCGCGGCCCGGCCCGAGCGAGCCACCAGCCGACGGCCGGAGGCCCGAAGTCCTGCGATCCCCTGTTCCAGCGCTCTCATGGATGCGGTACGCTCTTCGCCTGGTTCGGTGCAGCGGCGCGCGCAGACGTGGACAGCCCACCGGCGCGGCAGCCCCCGATAACGCGCTCGGCCCGGACAACACGCATTTTCCACCCATGAGCGCCGATGGCCTCCCCTCCCCTCCCCCGCTGGCCCCTCCTCCTCTTCGCCCTGGCCTGCCAGCGCGGCCCGCGCGCGCCCTCGGCCCTCGCCGCCTACGCGACGCAGGTCGACAGCCTGCTTTCGCACAACCGCCTGCTCAACCACCGCTTCACCTGCCTCGCCGTGGCCCTCCGCCAGCGCACCTCCGAGCCCGAGGCCCTCGCCGAGACGCTGGCCGGGCCCATCCTCGCCGAGGCCGCCTCCCTGTCGTCTCGCCTGCACACCCTGGCCGCACCCCCCGCCGCCCGCGACGGACACCGCCGCCTCACCGCCGCCTGGGAAGATCGGGTCACGGCCTACGAAGACCTGCACTACGCCTGGCGCGAAGGCAGCCCCGCCGAGGCCGAGCAGGCGCGCCGCGCGATCACCGCCTACCGCCACCACGAGGAGCTGGCGCTGCAGCAGCTCAACGGCGTGATCGCCACCGCCGGGCCCCGGCTGAGCCTGGCCCCGGTGCGCGACCTCCCTCCTTGTGGGCCGGCTCCAAAAAAATCAGGAGATTCTCCTTGACGGGCCCGAGCTGAGCCTGTATATTCGTGGAGCAAGATGACGACGGGCCGGGCGCCAGAGCCCACTCGAAACGACTGACCTTGAGAGGGCATCAGTCAACGTCGATGATGAGGCATGGTGTAATTGGCAACACTACAGGTTCTGGCCCTGTCATTCTAGGTTCGAGTCCTGGTGCCTCAACCACTCTTGCAAGTCTTTCAACTTTGTGCTCCTATCGTCTAGAGGCCAAGGACATAGCCCTCTCACGGCTAAGACACGGGTTCGAATCCCGTTAGGAGTACTCCTTAAGCCCGCGGTGACATTGTCACCGCGGGCTTTTTGGTTTCTTGGCGCCGCCATCCCGACACAGTCCTCTCCGCACCCGAACGGCCCCCGCGCGCGGGAGTGGACCAACAGCGGGCTAGGCGGGCTCTTTGGGCTGCCCGTCGCGCTGAGAAGCCCCACCCTGGTCGATCGCCGTGCCCAGCAGCCGATCCCACAGGGTGAGGGAGCTGGCGTAATTGCCCAGGGTGGGCCGGGCGTGGTGCAGATCGTGGTGCTTCATGCCCGCCCACAGCGGCAAGCCAGCGGTGAAGGGCGAGCGCAGCCCGGAGTGGATGTCGATCTCATGCAGGGTGCGCCAGACCTGCCAGCCCACCAGCACATAGGCGCTCATCTCACCCGCGACGAGCAAGGTGGCGGCGATGACGATCACC
>JBEIQK010000887.1:0-2568 GCA_040376505.1 Alphaproteobacteria bacterium
CGCCGTGCTGCTGATCCTCGCCGGCGTCGCCGTGGTGATGATCGTCACGTCGATGGGTGGGTGAGCCGGCGAAACACCTCTTCGAGGTTGCTGCGCTCGCGGGTGAGCTCCATCAGCACGAGCCCCTGCTCAATCGCCAGCGCGAAGACCGCCGCCCGCACATCGGCGCTGGCCAGCAGCTCCACGGCGAAGTGCCCCGGATCGGCCCCCTCCAGCGCCTTCACCCGCTCCACGCCGGGCAAGGCCGCCAGCGCGCGGTGCACCGCCTCGGCGGTCGGCGCCACCTTTCCCGGCGCCAGCACCACCTGAAGGAGCTGCCCGCCCTGGGTGCGGGTGGTGACCTCGTCGGTGGTGCCGTCGGCCACCAAGGTGCCGCGGTTGATGATCACCACGCGATCGCAGGTGGCCTGCACCTCCGAGAGGATGTGCGTGGAGAGGATGACCGTCTTGTGCCGCCCGATCTCGCGGATCAGGTTGCGGATCTCGATGATCTGGTTTGGATCGAGGCCGGTGGTGGGCTCATCGAGGATCAGGATCGGCGGGCTGTGCAGCAGCGCCTGGGCGAGCCCCACGCGCTGGCGGTAGCCCTTGGAGAGGTCGCCGATGCGCTGGTAGAGCCGGTCGGTGATGGCGCACTCGCCGGTAACCCGCTCGATCGCCCGCTCCCGCTCGGCCGTGCCCAGGCCGCGGATCTGGCCGATGTAGTTGAGGTAGTCCCGAACACGCATGTCGGGGTAGATCGGCGCGTTCTCGGGCAGGTAGCCGATGAGCGAGCGCGCCTGAATCGGCTCTTCGAGCACATCAAAGCCACGGATGCTGGCCTGGCCGGCCGAGGGGGCGATGAAGCCGGTGATGATCTTCATCGCCGTGCTCTTTCCCGCGCCATTGGGGCCGAGAAAGCCGACCACCTCGCCCTCCTTGACGTGAAAGCTGATGCCCCGCAGGGCGACGTGATCGCCGTAGGACTTGTGCAGGTCTTTGACTTCGATGGCCGACGACATGAGCCCCTCGCGCCGCCGCTCTAGCGCGCCAAAGGCCCGGCGGCATGGACCCGCGCCGGGCGCTGCGCTAACGGGCCCTCCCGCCGCGATGGGTGCGGCGCCGCGTCGGAGGGTGGATGTCCCGCCACGAGAAGTTGGAGAAGAAGCTGCTCGCCGATGTCGCGCGGGCCTCGATCGACCACCAGATGCTGGAGCCCGGAGATCGCGTCATGGCCTGCCTCTCCGGCGGCAAAGACAGCTACGCGATGCTGCACCTGCTCGAAAGCCTGCGCCGCACAGTGCCCTTCGAGTTCACGCTCATCGCCGTGAACCTCGACCAGGGCCACCCCGGCTTCCCCGGCCACCTGCTCGAAGGCTGGCTGGTCGAGCGCGGCTTTGAATACCGGATGCTCAAGCAAGACACCTTCAGCATCGTGAAGGAGAAGATCCCCGAAGGAAAGACCTTCTGCTCGCTGTGCAGCCGCCTGCGCCGCGGGATCCTCTACAATGCGGCCGTCGAGCTGGGCGCCACCAAGATCGCGCTCGGCCACCACCGGGACGACCTCATCGAGACCCTGCTGCTCAACCTCTTCTTTGGCGGCCAGATCAAGTCGATGCCGCCGCGCCTCGTCTCCGACGACGGCCGCAACGTGGTCATCCGCCCGCTGGCCTACTGCCGCGAGGCCGACGTGGCCGCCTTCGCCGAGGCCCAGGCCTTCCCAATCATCCCCTGCGACCTGTGTGGCAGCCAGGAGCAGCTCCAGCGCAAGCGGGTCAAGCGCATGGTCGCCGAGCTCGCCGCCGAGAACGAGACCATCCCGGCCAACCTCTTCGCCGCCCTGTCACGGGTGGTGCCCAGCCACCTCCTCGATCGCGAGCTGCGCGCCGCCCTCGGCCCCAGCGCCGTTCGCGGCGCCGACGCTCAACTCCTCGACATCGGCTGAACTCACCCAACAAGGCACGCCCCATGCGCATCGTCACCTGGAACGTCAACTCGGTTCGGGCCCGCGTCCACCTGCTGCCCGCCTGGCTCCAGGCCACCCAGGCCGACGTGATCTGCCTCCAAGAGCTGAAGTGCGTCGACGAGCAGGTGCCCCGGGCCCTCTTCGAAGACGCCGGCTACAACCTGGAGACCTTCGGCCAGAAGACCTACAACGGGGTGGCCATCGCCAGCCGCTACCCGATGTCGTCGGTCACCCGCAGCCTCCCCCTCGCCGATGATCCGCAGGCCCGCGGCATCGCCGTCATCACCGGCGGCATCCGGCTGGTCAACCTCTACGTCGTCAACGGCGAGGAGGTCGGCAGCGACAAGTACGCCTACAAGCTGCGCTGGCTCGACGCCTTGAACGCCTGGGTGCGCCAGGACGCCGGGCCAGACGACGATGTGCTGCTCTGCGGCGACTTCAACATCGCCCCCGACGACCGCGACGTACACGACGCGGCGGCCTGGAAAGACAAGGTGCTCTGCAGCCAGCCCGAGCGCGCGCGCTTCGACGAGCTGCGCGCCTTCGGCCTCACCGACGTCTGGCGCCATGTGCACCCCGATGAGGTGGGCCGCTACTCCCACACCTGGTGGGACTACCGCGGC
>JBEIQK010000188.1:0-9564 GCA_040376505.1 Alphaproteobacteria bacterium
GAGCCCGGCGCCGACACCCAGCCCCTGCCCCGCGACCTGCGGCTCGCTTGAATCGTCAACCCTTGCTGCGCTGCACCATTTTTCGACGCTCCGCGCCATTGTGACCGGTTGGAAAACGCGCTACGGCCCCATCCCGCAATGGGATGACCCAACCGCGGCCTCGCGACCTCGCGCCTCCCTGCGCCCGGCCGCTCTGCAGCCGCCCGGAAGGTTCGGATGAACTGGCTCACACGATTCCTCACGTCGATCATCGGGTTGAAGGTGGTGATGGCCACCACCGGCCTCATGATGGTTGGCTTCGTCATCTTCCACATGCTCGGCAACCTGCAGATCTTCCTGGGTCCCGAGCCCATCCAGTACTACGCCGACCACGTCATCCGGTTCTGGCCGGAGGCCCTCTGGGCCGCCCGCGCCGGCCTGCTGGGCGCGGTGGTGGCGCACATCGCCAGCGCCATGGCCCTGGTCAAGCGCAGCGGCAGCGCACGGCCGGTGGCCTACGGGAAGTACAGCTTCTTGAACCCGCGGATGGCCTCTCGGGTGATGCGGATCGGCGGTGTTGTGCTGCTGGCCTTCATCGTCTTCCACATCCTGCACCTCACGGTGGGGCTCAGCGCCATCCACCCCTCCTTCCAAGAGGGCAAGGTCTTCCACAACGTCACCACCGGGCTCGGCGTCTGGTGGGTGGCGCTCTTCTACATCGTGGCGCAGTCCTTCCTCGGCCTGCACCTCGCCCACGGGATCTGGAGCGGCTGCCGCACCCTGGGCCTGTCCAACCCCCGGTGGGACGCTCTGGCACGCAACGCCGGCATCGGGATCGCTGTGGTGGTCGCCGGGGGCAACATCCTGATCCCGGCCGCCATCCTCATCGGCCTCGTGAAGTAGGCGGAGGGTACGCTCATGGAGCTCAAGACCAACATCAACGCCGCCCCGGGCACCCACATCTCCAAGATGTGGGATGAGCACCGCTTCAACACGAAGCTGGTCAATCCGGCCAACAAGCGCAAGTACACCGTGATCGTCGTCGGCTCGGGGCTCGCGGGGGCCAGCGCTGCCGCCAGCCTCGGTGAGCTCGGCTACAACGTGATGAACTTCTGTTTTCACGACACGCCGCGCCGCGCCCACTCGATCGCCGCCCAGGGCGGTATCAACGCCGCCAAAAACTACGCCAATGACGGCGACTCGATCTGGCGCCTCTTCTACGACACCGTCAAGGGCGGTGACTTTCGCTCCCGCGAGGCCAATGTCTACCGCCTCGCCCAGGTGAGCGTGAACATCATCGATCAGGCCGTGGCCCAGGGCGTGCCCTTCGCCCGCGAGTACGGCGGCCTGCTCGACACCCGCTCCTTCGGCGGCGCCCAGCTCTCCCGCACCTTCTACGCGCGTGGACAGACCGGCCAGCAGCTCCTCCTCGGCGCCTACCAGGCGCTTGAGAAGAACATCGCCGACGGCACGGTGAAGATGTTCCCCCGCCACGAGATGCTCGATCTGGTGGTGGTGGACGGTCACGCCAAGGGCATCATCGCCCGCGATCTGGTGAGCGGCGCCATCAAGAGCTACGGCGCCGACGCGGTCTGTGTCGCCACTGGCGGCTACTCCAACGTCTTCTACCTCTCCACCAACGCCATCAACTGCAACGTGACGGCGACCTGGCGGGCCAGCAAGCGCGGCGCCTTGTTCGCCAACCCCTGCTACACGCAGATCCACCCCACCTGCATCCCGGTGAGCGGCGACAACCAGAGCAAGCTCACCCTGATGAGCGAGTCGCTGCGCAACGACGGCCGGGTCTGGGCCCCCAAGAACACGGCAGACGCCTGGAACGCGGGCGCCGGCAAGGTCGGCCGTGGCCCCAATGACATCGCCGAGGGCGATCGCGACTACTTCCTGGAGCGCCGCTACCCCAGCTTCGGCAACCTCGTCCCCCGCGACATCGCCAGCCGCGCCGCCAAGCGCGCCGCCGATGACGGCCAGGGCGTGGCCTACGGGGGCCGCGGCGTCTACCTCGACTTCAAGGACTCGATCAACCGCCTCGGCAAGGCCAAGGTGGCCGAGCGCTACGGCAACCTCTTCGAGATGTACGAGCGCATCACCGGCGTCAGCCCCTTCGAAGCGCCGATGATGATCTACCCGGCCCCTCACTACACGATGGGCGGTCTGTGGGTCGACTACAACCTGCAGAGCACCATCCCTGGTCTGTTCGTGCTCGGTGAAGCCAACTTCTCCGACCACGGCGCCAACCGCCTCGGCGCCAGCGCGCTCATGCAGGGGCTGGCCGACGGCTACTTCGTCATCCCCTACACGATCGGCGGCTACCTCGCGGCCCAGAAGCCCACCAACGCCAACAACAGCGGCGCCGCCTTCAAAGACGCCGAGACCGCCACCGGCGACCGCCTCAAGCGCCTGCTCAACGTCAAGGGCAAGCGCTCGGCCGACAGCTTCCACCGGGAGTTGGGCCTGCTGATGTGGGACAAGTGCGGCATGGCCCGCACCCGCGAGGGCCTCACCGAGGCCCTGGCCAAGGTCCCCGAGCTGCGCGACCGCTTCTGGAAGGAGGTCAGCGTGCCCGGCTCGGAGAGCGGCCTCAACCAGAGCCTGGAGAAGGCCGGCCGCGTCGCCGACTTCCTGGAGTTCGCCGAGACCATGCTCATCGACGCCCTGGATCGCGAAGAGAGCTGCGGCGGCCACTTCCGCGAGGAGTACCAGGACGAAGGCGGCGAAGCCGCCCGCAACGATGAGAAGTTCGCCTATGCGGCGGCCTGGGAGTACACCGGCGTCGGCAACAAGCCCCGCCTGCACAAAGAGGCCCTCGACTTCACGTACGTCAAGCCGGCCAAGCGGAGCTACACATGAACCTCAAGCTGCACGTCTGGCGGCAGGCCAACGCCACCGCCGCGGGAACCTTCGCCACCTACGACGCCAAGGGCGTCAGCGAGCACATGTCCTTCCTCGAGATGATCGACATGGTCAACGAGGGGCTCGAAGGCAAGGGCGAAGAGCCCATCGCCTTTGAGAGCGACTGCCGCGAGGGCATCTGCGGCACCTGTGGCTTCATGGTCAATGGCCATGCCCACGGCCACAAAGAGCGCACCACCGTCTGCCAGCTCCACATGCGCGAATTCAAAGACGGCGACGAGCTGTGGATCGAGCCCTGGCGCGCCGCCGCCTTCCCGGTCATCAAAGACCTCGTGGTCGATCGCTCGGCCCTCGACCGCATCATCCAGGCCGGCGGCTACATCTCGGTGCGCACCGGCCAGGCCCAGGACGCCAACGCGCTGCCGGTCAACAAGAACGACGCCGACCGCGCCTTCGACGCCGCCACCTGCATCGGCTGCGGCGCCTGCGTGGCCGCCTGCCCCAACGCCGCCGCCATGCTCTTCACCGGCGCCAAGGTCACCCACCTCGGCCTGCTGCCCCAGGGCCAGGCCGAGCGCTACGAGCGGGCCGACAAGATGGTCACCCAGATGGAGAAAGAAGACTTCGGTCACTGCTCCAACTTCGGCGACTGCTCGGTGGCCTGCCCCAAGGGCATCTCGATCGACGTCATCGCCACGATGAACCGCGACTTCCTGATGGCCCAGGCCCAGCTCCGCCACGAGTAGGGCCCCGTCGAGGTTCTCACAGAGGGCTCCCCCGCGGGAGCCCTCTTTGTTTTACTCGGGACAGACGTAGTCGGTCACCTGCAGCGCGTCGATCAGGTGGTTGTTGGTCAGTCCCCCGGTGCCCGCCGTAAAGCCAACATAGGCCGGGAAGTTGAGGGTGCCCGACAAGGCCTGATCGATGTAGTCGACCCCGTCGATGTTGACGCGCACATTGGGCGCCACCACCTCCACCGTCATCTGGTGCCAGCCGGTGTCCTCCATCTCGGGGAGCACGGCCCAGATGGCCGGATCGTCTACGTCCCCATCGAAGGTGAACATCAGGTGGTCTTCGGGGGTCGGGTCCTGGCCCTCGTTGTAGAAGGTGTCGACCTCAATCGACCAGCCCGGCAAGGCCGGCCCCACCGTGCAGGAGGCGTCGCCGCCGTAGCCGATGCCGCAGCCGCTGCCACCCAGCCAGCTCGTCATCCGCGTGGTGTCCAGCGCCGTCAGCGACAGACCATCCGCGCCGCTTCCCCCACCGATGTAAAACAGAAACTCGATCTGCACATTGTCGCCGCTCACCTCGGCCGTCGTCTGAAAGGCGCTGCCCACCTGTTCGGTGTAGGGCTCGGTGAGGATGGTGTAGCTGTTGTCGGCGTCCCAGCGGGCCGAGCCCTCAAAGTGCCAGGAGGCGATGTCAATCGAGTCGCTCGTGTAGCCAGCCTGCTGGCAGATCGTCAAGGTGTCTGTCACCGTGTTGCCGCAGGAGTCGGTCACCGTCGCCGTCACCACCTGGGGCCCGGGGCTGCGCCCCTCCGGCCAGTCGAGCGTGACGAGCCCGCTCCCATCGGCCGCCGCCTCGCCGATGAGGCCGTCCACGTCGCTCTCAAAGCGCACCACCAGCGACCCGGGCTCGTCTTCGGCGTCGCCCACCGTGCCCACGAGCTGCTGGAGCTCCGGCCCCAGGGTGCTGCCATCGGAGGGACCGCTGAGCGACAGGGTCGGCGGACTGTCCACCCCCGTCGACAGGGGCACCGAGGTCACGGCGCTGTCCGGGTCGTCGCTCTCCACCACGAGGCGCCCCGCGCCCACCCCACCCAACACAAAGGAGACCGCCTCGGTCGCCCCCAGGGTCAGGGGAGTCTCGGGCAGCACGCCGCTCCAGTCGCCCTCGATCAGGATCGCCGTGACGGTCAGCGGCCCCTCGCCGGTGTTGGAGAGGGTCACCGTCTCGGAGCCCACCCCGCAGACCCCCGCCAGCGCCACCTCGGCCGGGTCGACCGACAGATTGGGCAGGGGATCACCGCCCGGCAGGCCCGGGTCGGCCTTCTCGGCGAAGTTGTAGTCCGAACAGCCAGCGAGCAGGGCCAAGAGGGCGAGGCAGCGGGTCATGGCGGTGCGCTCCTGCCCCACCATAGCACCCTTCAGGCCCGCTGCGCTCCGCGGGCCCGCCGCCGCAGACCCAAGGCCGCGAGGGCCAGCAGCAACCCGCTTCCTGGGGCCCCGGGCACGGTGCTGCAGCCGCCCTTCTCGCCGCCGCCCCCTTCGTCTGCCACCGCGTCGTCCTCGTCGTCGGGCTCTTCTTCGCCCGACGTGTCGGGCTCAGGGTCCTCCTCACTGGTGTCGACCGGCGCGCTGGTGTCCTCGGGCTCTTCGGGGGCGGGGATGCCGCCCTGATCGGCGTTCTCGCCCTCTACAACCTCGGTGTACCAGTCCTCGGCCTCCACGCCGGCGGCGAAGAGGGCGTAGTAGAAGGCGTCGCCGGGCTCGGCGTCGGGGTCCTCCACCTCGCGCCACTCGCCGGGGATCGGGCTCAGGTCGAGGTCAACGATGAGCCCGTCATCGACATCCACGGGCAGGCTGCCCCGCTTGCGCACGAGCGCCGTCGCGGCGAGGGGCTTCATCCACGGCTGCGACCAGCTCACGCGCACCGTCGGCTCGTCGTCGGTGGCCACCAGATCGCGCACCCGGTAGTGGCCCGGCACATCGGCGAGGCGCACCACGCAGACATCGTCGAGGCTCCAGCCGCCGAATTCCAGCCCCGGGTCGCTGGTGAGGGTCCAGGCCATGCCCACCGTGTCGTCGGCCTCCAGGAGCCCCTCCAGCGGGATCTCCTGGAGGGCCCAGTCGGCGTCGAGCAGGTGGGAGGTGCCCGCCGCGGTGCTGCCGTTGGTGAAGACCTCCACCCCGTTGATCCGCATGGTGGCGACGTCGTAGATGCCGTCCTCTACCGTGAGAAAGCGCTGGAAGCTCAGCATCAACATCGGCGCCAGGCCCCCCGAGTCGATGACCGGCGACAGCAGGAACTGCTGGTTGTTGGCGACATAGTTGCCGTCCAGATTGGTGCCGATGACCTGGGTGCCGCTGGTCGCGGTGGTGGGGTCGAAGGACTGACCCGTCGGCACCCCCACCTCCCACTGATCCACATAGGCGGTCGAGGGCGAGGCCGGCAGGCCGCCACCGTGTATCCAGTCGGTGGCCCCGGACTCAAAGTCCTCACACCAGACCGCCTCCTGGTCCCCCACCCAGAAGGAATAGAGACCCGCCTCCATTCCGTCATGGGTGTTGACCGTCTGTGTCCCATCGGTGGAGCTGACCGTGATAAAGTAGCGCACCTGCGTCGTGGCCGGCTGGCGCGGCAGCTCCCCCGTGAAGGTGCTGCCCGACTGGGTGAGCGGCAATTCCGCGAAGACCGCCTCCCCCTCGGCCGGCGCCAGGATGTCGACCGGCAGGGCCCCCTCTTCGGCGGTGTAGTAGAGCTTGACGCTGCTCAGATCCACCCCCGAGCAGCCGCTGGTCAGATCGTAGAGGTCAAAGGAGACCGGGTACGACTCCGCCGCCGAGGCCTGGGGCCCCAGGGGCGTGTGCTCCAGGCTCACCACCCCGATGGGCCCTGGGCCGATGCCATGCTGGTCGAGCAGGGTCTTCAGCTCGCAGGCGTGGGGCGTGCTGTCGGAGAGATCGCCGTTGTCATCGTCGGAGAGCAGCACCGCCTCGTAGAGATCGGTGAGCGTGGGCCCGAAGGAGAGCGCGTTCAAGAAGAGCGCGTCGGTCATCGCCACGCCGCTGGTGGCCCCGTAGTTGGTCGACCACTGGGCGCGCAGGTTCCACAGAAAGCTCCCCCAGATGAGCCCGTCGTTGTGAACCTCTCCGTTCACATTCGTCGGGTAGACCCGATCGGTCTCCAACTCGCGGATGTAGCCCCCCGAGGTGAGCGAGTTCTTGCCCACCACCGAGTCGCCCAGGATCGTCGACGAGACATAGTCGGCCGAGCCCTCGGAGACATCGCCCGCGAAGGTGCCCGCCGCCAAGATGTAGTGGTGAATGCCGTGCCCCACCTCATGGTAGATGACATCGGCCACCTCACCAAAATTGTAGCAGGAGGAGGAGGCGCTGTAGAAGTTGATGGTGCCCGACGAGTAGTAGGCGTTGCAGGAAGACGGCATATCGACCGTCGCCTGAACGGTCATCGTGTGCAGGCTGTGGGAAGGCCAGTAGGCCGCCAGCCAGTCGCGCACCGCGTGGTAGTGGTGCAGCACCATCGCGCTGGCCTGGGTGACATTGCCCCCGCCCGTGAGCGTAAAGGTGCTGTCCACCGCGATGGGCCCCACCGTCGCCCCGCTGCGCCGCACGTTCATCGCCGCCCCCGTCAGGGTCACACCCACCGGGCCGCTCAGGCCGTGGGCGCCCGCGCTGTCGGTCACGGTGGAGCCCGAGGCATCGGTCACCGTCACCTCGCGGGCCGGGTGGGTCACCATCGCGTCGCCGATGGTGCGCTCCCGGTGACTGACCGAGCCAGTACCGTACATGCGCGTGTCGTAGCGCAGCAGCTCCGCGCCCTCGGGGCTCCAGTAGACCACCTGATCCCCTTCGTCGCGCCGACGGGCCCGCTGTACGTCGAGCCCCGTCGAGGCGCCCGCCCGCGCGCCCTTCTCGGTGGAGAGCGGCAGCAGCACCTCTCCCGCCGCCGGCACGAGCCCGCGCGGCACCGGCGAGAGCTGCACCCAGACGCCACCGATGAGGCCCCCCTGCTCGACCACCGCCACCTGATCGCCCACCACCAGGGCGCCCCGCACCGTTCGGGTGTACTGAGACACGAGGCGATCGCCCACCGCCGTCTGGCGGGCCAGAGACAGCTCCGCCGGATCGACGCCGGCGAGGCGGGCCACATCCTCCACCAGCGCCGGCCGGCTCAGCCCCGGCACCCCCGGCGCATAGAGGAAGCGCGGCGCCCCCGTCCGTTCATCCCAGCGGGCAGCCCAGCGCCCACCCCAGGTCGACTGAAACTGCGCCCAGCGGGCCCGGTTGTCGAGGCGCCACTGAAGGGCCATGTTCCTGGACAGATGCGGCGCCGGCTCGCCGCTCCGCACCCCCCCAGCGCCGTGGTCTTCGAGGGGGGCAAAGGCGAGCAGGGCGATGAGGGCGAGCATGAAGACTCCCGATGGGCCGCCCCTCCCTATCGCCGCTCCAAGGCCATGTACACCCGCCGGCCCCCCGGCCCGCTTCGCCAGCCCACCGGCTGCAGGCGGTACAGGGCCTCCATCCGCGCCGCCCGGTCGGCGAGGCCGCGGCTGCTCCACTCCAGATGCCAGGGCTCCACCCCCCAAACCACACAGGCGGCATCGAGCTCACCGGAGAGGTACTGCAGGTGCGAAGGCAGCCGCTGGCCGGGGATCGGCGGCTCTTCGGTCACCTCCACGCAGCCCGCCGGCAACCCCGCCGGCAAGCCCGCCGGGATCGGCACCTCCAGCCGCTTTCGTGCATGCCAGCGCCCCTCCAGGGCCCCCACCTCGGCCGCCATCGCGCCCAGCGCCAGGAGGCCGAGCAGCGGCCGGCGCGCCGCCGCCCGGGCCGCCATGCCCGCCACCAGCACCCCGCCAACGATCAGGTGCCGCGGCCCCAGATCGGCGAAGAGCGCGCTGGCCACGAAGAGCAGCGCCACCCCAAGCAGCCCCCGCCACCGCCCGCTCAGGGCCGCGAGGCCGAACAGGGGCCAAGGCGCCACAAAGGGCACCAGCAGCAGATTGCTGCGGAGGGCCAGGCCCCAGGGCACTACCTCGGCCGGCTGCCCCCAAAGGAGCCAGCCCACCCCCACAAGAGCGGGCAGGAGCCCAACCCAGGGGCGCAGCAGGCCCAGCGCCAGCGCGCTCCCGGGCCGCAGGCACGCCGCCGCCACCCCCAGGCCCACCGCCCCCGTCGGTCGGGCCCCAAGCGCTGCCTGCACCAACAAGGCCGGCAGGATCACGTTGGCCGCGCTGGTGCTGTAGGCCACATGCTGCGGCAGGAATGCCACCAGCAGCCCCGCCCACAGGCCAGACCGACCGCCCAGCGCCCGCGCCGCCAGGGCTGCCGAGGCCGCGCCCAGGAGCACGGAGACCGCGATCGGCAGGCGGGGGTCTGCCCCCGCGAGGCGCCCGATCGACTCCCAAAGCCAGAGGGTGGCCGGCCAGGCCTGGGCGCTCCCATCCGGCGGGGCGCCGGCCAGGGCGGCGATCACCGCGCGTTCATGCCCATCGTAGATGAGGTGGGGCGTCGACACCACCGCCGTCCAGTCCACCACCCAGGCCCGCACCAGCAACGCGAGCGCGAAGACCCCCACCGGCGCGCTGCGGATCAGCTCCACCCCCTCTGTTTGGAGGCGCCACGACCGGCAGAGCGCAGGCGGCGCCTCCTGCGACAGGCCGCTCCCCGCAACACAGCGCCAGGATGCAGGGACATCGCAACGGCCTCCTCGGGTCGGGGCGCGGCGCCCTCTATCCGCACCCCGCCGGCCCGGCCAAGCCGCGATGTCCACGCCCTGGACAGGGCCGTCCGCCGCCTGGACAGGGCGCTCCCCCCAAAGCGCCCACGCCACCGCGACCCCAGCCCTGGCACACATCCTGCAACGGCCCGGATCGTACCCCTGGAGCCCCCCGATGCACCCCGTCCTCCGCGCCCTGCGCACCCCCGAGGCCTTCGCCCTCGAGTCCGCCGAGACGGCCCCGCCCAC
>JBEIQK010001130.1:0-1579 GCA_040376505.1 Alphaproteobacteria bacterium
GTCTTCGGCGGCGGCCCGATCGAGCGCCTCGGGGCCCCAGGGGTACCAGTCCACCGGGTTGTGGGCGTGCTGGAGCAGGTAGGGGCTGGTCTGGCTGGCAAGGCGATTGGGCGAGGACATCGACGGCTCCGCGGAGGTCGGGGGCGATAACCCAGCCGCGCCCGCCGTCGGCCGATCAGTCCGCGCAGGAGGCCTGATCGCCCGCCCGGCAGGCGGCCTCGGCGTAGGCGCGGGCCTTGCGGCGGTCTTTCGGCACAAACTCGCCGGCGCGGTGCAGATCGGAGAGCCAGCGGCAGGCCATCGCCGACTCCACCTCGCAGGCCCCCCAACTGCAGCGCAGGGCCCCGCTGATCGAGCAGGACTGCTCCAAGAGCTGCAAGCCGAGCGGCACATCGACGGCCCCCCCGTCGGCGCCGGTCACCGAGAGGTAGCCCGACCCGGCGCATCCGGCGGCGCTGCGGTCGAGGCAGGCCTGCTTGAGGACCTCGCGGGACGGGGCGGGCAGGCTCACCTGGTAGCCCCGCACCTCCAGGATCGCGAGGTGGGCGCAGCCTTTGGGCAGGCCGTCGGCGCAGGCCTTGGCGTAGACCGAGGTCGCGGTGCCCAGATCCCGATCGAGGCCAAAGCCCTCCTCCAGGGCCCAGGCGAGGTTGACGCAGCCGAAGTCATTGCCCGCCGAGCAGGCCGTCGTGAACAGTCGGGCGGCGGCGCTGGGATCGCGATCCACCACCACCCCGCGCTGGTGAAGCTGGCCGAGGCCGACGCAGGCGGCGCTGCTGCCCCCCTCACAGCCCCGGGCGAAGAGGGCGGCGGCCAGCGGCGGATTGGGCTCGCTGCCCGCGAGGCCGGCGAGGCGGGCCTGGGCCAGGGCGTCGCAGGCGTCGCCGGGCCGCCGTTCGCAGGTGCGGCCCCAGAGATCGAAGGCGGCCCCGGGATCACGGGGGCCCGCCATCTCCGAGAGGTAGAGCCAGCCGCGCTCGACGCAGGCGGAGTCCAGGCCCAGGGCGCAGGCCTTGTCGATGTTGGCCACACCGGTGGGCGTGGTGTCGGGGGGCCCCAGGTCCATCGCCCCCAGTCGCGCGCAGGCCGCCGCCTGCTCGTCGTCGCAGGCCCGTGTGAGCAGGGCGCGCACCAGGGCGCGGTCGGGGCTGGGCTCGTCCATCAGGGCGTCGGAGAGGTTCACGCAGGCCCCCAACACGCCATCCTCGCAGGACCGGCGCAGCAGGCGCAGGCCGCGGCCCCGATCGGCGGGCAGGCCCACCCCGTCGAGCAGGCGACGGCCGAGGTTGGCGCAGGCCCGGTCGTCGCCTCCCGCGCAGCCCTCCTCGGTGAGGCGCACCAGTTGGGCCTGTCGGGCCGCCCGCCCCTCTTCGGGCGCCTGGTCGGCCAGCTCTTCGCAGGCGGTGGCCAGCCCGGCCTGGCAGGAACGGTTGAGCAGGTCTTCGATGCGCGCCGGGTCGGCTGGCCCGTCGGTAGGGCTGATGGTTGGTCCGTTGGACACATTGAGGGTTGGCATGAGGGTTGCATCGAGGGATCGCTGCTTGGTTGGGACGACGGTTGCATGGAAGGTTGCCGTGAA